>NZ_JAYGIA010000103.1:0-15989 GCF_034931165.1 Synechococcus sp. BA-124 BA4
CCGCCGGGGCCCTCGCGCTGGAGGTGGCCGCCGGCCGCCGGGTGGTTCTGCTCTGTGAGGGGGATGTCTCCCTGTTCGCCAGTGCGTCCTACGTGCTGCTGGCTCTGCTGGAGCACCACCCGGACTGTCCGCTGCGCCTGATCCCGGGAATCACGGCGGCATCGGCGGCGGCGGCGGCCGGTGCCTGGCCCCTGGCCCTGCAGCGCCAGACCCTGAGGGTGCTGCCCACGCCGGATGATCCCGCTGAGCTGGAGGCGCTGCTGGAGGAGGCCATGGCCTGTCCCGAAGGCCAGAGGCCGGTGCTGGCCCTGCTCAAGCTGGGTGCTCGCTGGAGGTGGGTGCGGCCTCTGCTGGAGCGTCTGGGACTGCTGGAGGACGCCCTCTTCGCCCGGCATGTGGGCTGGCCGGATCAGTTGGTGGCACCGGCCGCTGCGGTGCCGCCCGAACGGGAAGGGAGCTCCGCCTACTTCTCCCTGCTGCTGATCCGCTGCGGCTGGCCCCAGGTGCTTCCCGACACATCCCCGCGGCTGGGCTGATCAGGCCTGGGATGCTTGCCTGAGTGCACCGCCTCGAGGCCCATGAACCCCATCGACTGGTTCGCCCTGCTCCACCCCGTGCTGGTGATCCTGTTCGTGTATCCGGTGGTGGGGGCGACGATTCGCCTGGGGATCCTGGCCCGGGAGCGACGGCTGAAGATCCACCCCCAGCCGCCCACCGTGGGGGTGGAGCACGCCGACCACGGCCGCTGGGTCACTGGAGGGATGGTGGTGGCGGTGCTGGTGGCCCTGATCTATTCCTTCACCAACAAGTTCATCAGCCCTGAGCCACCCTTCGCCGGTGGCGTCCAGCGCCTGGCTCTGCTGCTGCTGGTGAGCGCGGGCACCTTCGCCAGCCTGCTGGCCCTCTGGCGGGTGAAGACCACGACTCTGCGGGCCTCGTTCGCGCTGCTCACCTGGGCCGGTCTGCTGGGGCTGGGCAGCCAGCCGGAGATCTGGCGACTGAGCGACAACCCCTTCGAAGGGTCGTTCTGGGCGTCCCATTACTGGAGCGGGGTGCTGCTCACCGGCCTGATGCTGTTTTCGATGTCGGCCAAACCGGAGATCTTCCGATCCCTGAAGATGCGCCGCCTGCATGTGAGCGTGAACATCCTGGTGGCGGTGCTGCTGGCGGTTCAGGCGATCACGGGCAGCCGCGACCTGCTCGAGATTCCGGTGAGCTGGCAGAGGCCGGCGATCTACTCCTGTGACTTCGGGAAGCGCATCTGTCCGGCTCCCGCCAGCAGCTCCAGCGCCGCCGATGGGCTGGGGGCCCGCATCAGCTGATGGCGCAGCCGGGCGGCGCCGGCGAAGCCCTGACAGGTCCAGCCCATGTGCTTGCGGGCGATAAGCAGCCCCTGCTCCCCCCGGGCCGCCACCAGGGCCTCGAGGTGCTCCCGGGCCAGGGCCAGCCGTTCCGCAGGGCCGGGCAGCGGCGGCAGCGGTCTTCCGCTCAGGGCCGCGTCGATGCGGCCCACCAGCCAGGGAGCCCCGAGAGTGCCCCGTCCCACCATCACGCCATCGGCGCCGGTGCGTTCCAGGCAGTCGAGGGCTCGCTCCGGGTCGGTGATGTCGCCGTTGGCGATCAGGGGAATGGACAGGGCCCGCTTCACCCGGGCGATGGCGTCCCAGTCGGCTGAGCCGGAGAAGCCCTGGTCGCGGGTGCGGCCATGCAGGGTGAGGGCCTGGGCTCCGGCCTCCTGCAGGGCCAGGGCGAATCCCACCGGATCGGAGGAGTCGCCGCACCAGCCCAGACGGGTCTTGACGGTGACCGGAACCGTGACGGCCGCGCTGACGGCCTCGACGATGCGGCAGGCCAGGGCGGGATCGCGCAGAAGGCCGCTGCCGCCCCCCTTGCGGGCAATCTTGCGGACCGGGCAGCCCATGTTGATGTCCACCAGGAAGGCACCCGCCCCCTCGGCCCGCCGGGCCGCCTCCGCCATCGCTCCGGGCCGGTGGTCGAAGAGCTGAACGGCGATCGGCCCGGTCTCGGCCTCCAGGCCCGCCAGCTTGTCGCTGCCGTGGCCCAGCTCCAGGCTTGTGGCGTTGACCATCTCCGTGAAGAGCAGGGCATCAGGGGCCCAGCGGCGCACGAAGCCTCGAAAGATGCGGTCGCTCACGCCGGCCAGGGGCGACTGCAGCACCCGGCAGCGCAGCTTCCGCGGCGTGCCGCGACCGGGCAGGCTCAGGGGGGCATCGTGGAGGGAGCTGGGAGCCATGGCCATGTCCGCGTCGCCGCCTGAGGGGGCAACGGATCCCCACCCGCTCAGCCGTGCCCTGTTGGTGATGATCCTGGAGGATCGCCTCAGTGACCGCTTCGTCTGTGAACTGATCTGGCAGCGGCTGGGCTATGAACTCCAGGTGGACAGGACCTGGCGGGCGGGGCCCACCACGCCGTCCGCCTGGGCCGAGGCCTTCCCCCGGGCGCCGGAGCTGATCGCCGAGCGACCCGCCAGTGTGCGTCTGACCCGCTCGATTCCCGCGGAGCACAAGCAGCTTCTCAAAACCCAGCTCGGCTTCGCCGGCTACCGGATCGGCGAGCTGGTGCCGCGTCGCACGCGCCGGGCCACGGCTGTGAGCTGGCTGCTGGCCGATCTGGCCGCCCGCGGGGAGGGGCTGCCGGAGCAGGGTCCGCTGCCGGTGCCGCTGGTCCCACCCGAATCGCCGCTTCAGGGGCACCCCGGCGATCCGGAGGTGCACTGAAGCCCCGACCGAGATTGCCGAACGAGCCGCCGAACGAGGCGGCTGATCGAAGCAGCTTCAGTCTGTAGGGTTGAAGCAGGACATCGTTGTTGAGATAAAAGTTCTTGGCGCTTCCAGTCGTCGCCATCATCGGGCGGCCCAATGTGGGCAAATCCACCCTGGTGAATCGGCTCTGCCGCAGCCGCGAAGCGATCGTGCACGATCAGCCCGGCGTCACCCGTGACCGCACCTATCAGGAAGGGTTCTGGGGGGACCGCCGATTCCGCGTGGTCGACACCGGAGGTCTCGTCTTCGATGACGACAGTGAGTTTCTGCCGGAGATCCGCGAGCAGGCCAATCTGGCCCTGGCCGAGGCCTCCGTGGCGGTGGTGATCGTCGATGGCCAGCAGGGACTCACCGGGGCCGATCAGGCCATCGCCGACTGGTTGCGCGGGCAGAAGGTGCCTGTGCTGCTGGCGGTGAACAAGTGCGAATCGCCCGATCAGGGCCTGGCCATGGCCGCCGACTTCTGGGGTCTGGGCCTGGGTGAGCCCCATGCCGTCTCGGCCATCCACGGCGCCGGCACCGGGGATCTGCTCGACAAGGTGATCGGCTACCTGCCCACCACTCCGGAGGAGGAGACGGAGGAACCGATCCAGCTGGCCATCATCGGCCGTCCCAACGTGGGCAAATCCAGCCTGCTCAACTCGATCTGCGGCGAAGCGCGGGCGATCGTCAGCCCGATCCGCGGCACAACCCGCGACACGATCGACACCACGATCGAGCGGGAAGGCAAGACCTGGAAACTGCTCGACACCGCCGGCATCCGCCGCCGCCGCAGCGTCAGCTACGGCCCGGAATACTTCGGCATCAACCGCAGCTTCAAGGCGGTGGAGCGCAGTGATGTCTGTGTGCTGGTGATCGATGCCCTCGATGGCGTCACCGAACAGGATCAGCGGGTGGCGGGGCGCATTGAAGAGGACGGCCGCGCCTGCGTGATCGTGGTCAACAAGTGGGACGCGATCGAGAAGGACAGCCACACGATGGCGGCGATGGAAAAGGAGCTGCGCGCCAAGCTCTATTTCCTCGACTGGGCCCCGATGCTGTTCACCTCCGCCCTCACCGGCCAGCGGGTGGAGAGCATCTTCGCCCTGGCGCTGCTGGCGGTGGAGCAGCACCGCCGGCGGGTCACGACCTCGGTGGTGAATGAAGTCCTGCAGGAGGCGGTGAGCTGGCGTTCACCTCCCACCAGCCGCGGAGGGCGCCAGGGCCGCATCTATTACGGCACCCAGGTGGCCACCAGGCCACCCAGCTTCACCCTGTTCGTGAACGACCCGAAGCTGTTCGGCGAAACCTACCGCCGCTATGTGGAGCGTCAGATCCGCGAGGGTCTGGGCTTCGATGGCTCACCGATCCGGCTGTTCTGGCGCGGCAAGCAGCAGCGCGATGCCGAGAAGGACCTGGCCCGGCAGCAGAGCCGTTCCGCCTCCTGATGGTGCGCTCCTGATGGACTGGCTGCGTCAGCTGCCCATCGGCCAGTACGTCGATGGGCAGCGGGGATGGCTGCGGCGGCTCGATGCCAGGCTCAAACTGGGCTGGACCCTGGCCTTCCTGGGCACCCCGGTGCTGGCGGGACCCCAGTGGCGTCTGTCCCTGGTGGCGCTGCTGCTGCTGATCACGGCCGTCTGCGGTCTGCCCTGGCGCCTGTGGCGGCGCAACCTGCCCGTGCTCCTGGCCCTCTGCCTGCTGGTGGGTCTGCTGGCGGCGCTGGTGCCGGTGGGGGTGGTGGCCTCCGCCAGCAGCACGATGCGCTCCCCCCGGGAACTCCTGCTGGCCCCGGTCCCCGCCGGCCAGCCGGCGCCTCAGCGCCTCGGCCTGCCCTGGGAGGTGCTGCGCTGGGGGCCCATCCAGCTGGGACCCCTGCCGATCGGGCCGCTGGTGGTCAACCGCCGCTCTGCCGAGCTTGGTCTCAACAGCGCCACGCTGCTGTTCACCCTGCTGCACAGCGCCAACCTGCTGCTGCTCTCCACTCCACCGGAGGAACTGGTGTGGGCGCTGAGCTGGGTGATCACGCCGCTCGGGGCGCTGGGGCTGCCGGTGGAGCGGCTGGGCTTCACCCTGCTGCTCTCCCTGCGTTTCCTGCCGCTGGTGCAGGAGGAGTTCCAGAACCTGCTGCGCTCGATCGCCACCCGGGCGGTGAACCTCAGGAGCCTGGGCTGGAAGGGTGGCCTCGGACTGGTGCTGGCGGTGGCGGAGCGGCTGCTCGCCAACCTGCTGCTGCGCTCGGAGCAGGGGGCCGAGGCTCTGATGGCCCGGGGGGGGCACTGGGTGCCTCCAGCGCAGATCCGCCTGGCCCGGCGGGCGGCCCGCTGGCTGAATCTGGTCGCGGCAAGCGCACTTTTTCTGTTTCTCGGGCTGCGCTGGCAGTACGGTGCGCTGTAATTGGTAGCCATTGCAGCCGACAGTGAGCGTCGACGCGACCACCGAGCGTTATCTCAACCATCCGACGTTCGGGCTCCTTTACCGGGTCGCTCCTGCCGGTGAAGGTCGTGATCTCTTCGCCACCCTCTACGCCCAGAGGATGTTCTTTCTGGTGACCCTGCAACCGCGGGGGGCCCAGTTCGAGGTGATTCCGCTGATGGATGCCCGCCATGTGGCGGAGCAGAACCTGGCGCGGGCCCGGCGTGATGGCAGTGCGCAGCTGCCCCGGTGGCGCCAGCTGTTCGATCAGACCTTCATCTGATCCGATCTTCCCCTGAGCTGACGGGATGACCACCGCCACGCCGGCTGCGACGCCCGCTGACGCCCTCGCCCAGCGGCTGAAGGCTCTGCAGCGGCAGTTGCCTCCCCAGACCCGCCTGCTGGCGGTCAGCAAGGGGCAGCCGGCCGGCCGCCTGCGCGAGGCGGTGGCCCTGGGTCTGCGCAGCTTTGGTGAGAGTCGCCTGCAGGAGGCCCAGGCCAAGCAGGCGGAGCTGGCCGATCTCGACCCTCTCGACTGGCATTTCATCGGCCGGCTGCAGGCCAACAAGGCCCGTGGGGTGCTGCGCCATTTCGGCACGATCCATTCCGTCGACAGTCTTCCTCTGGCGGAGCGGTTGCAGCGGATTGCCGCCGAGGAGCAGCTCAGTCCCCGCGTGTTCTTTCAGGTGAAGCTCCGGCCCGATCCCGGCAAGACTGGCTTCGAGCCGCTGGAGCTGGAGCAGTGCTGGCCCCGGTTGCGGGCGCTGGAGCCCCTGGTGCCGGTGGGTCTGATGACGATCGCCCCCCTGGGCCTCGACGCGGATCAGCGCTTCGGCCTGTTCCGGGACTGCGCCGCTCTGGCGGCGACCCTGGGCCTCCAGGAGCTCTCGATGGGCATGAGCAGCGACTGGCCCGAGGCGGTGCGTGCCGGCAGCACCTGGGTGCGGATCGGCTCGGCTCTGTTCGGTCCAAGGGCTTGAGCTGTGTTTCGGAAATCGGTATCGAGGATGTGTCCAGTTGCAACCAAAGGCATGGGACGCTAAGTAAGTACATCTCCAATCGAAGGTGCCCACGGTGTCGTTGTTCTCCCGCCTGCGTGCCGTCGTTTCCGGAGACGACTACCTCGATGGTGACTACGACGATGAACTGGACTACGACCCCGGTGATTCTCCCGCCACCTCGGCGTCCCCTGGCCGCCCCGCCCTCTCCAGTGGCAGTGCCCTCGCCCTGACCAGCGACTTCAGCAGCGACGACCCCTTCGGCTCCGTCAGCTCCTCCAGCAACGTCATCGGCATGCCGGGGCTCTCCTCCACGGCGGCGGAGGTCACGCTGATGGAGCCCAGAAGCTTCGATGAGATGCCCCGGGCGATCCAGGCCCTGCGTGACCGCAAGACCGTGATCCTCAACCTCACGATGATGGAGCCCGACCAGGCCCAGCGTGCGGTCGACTTCGTGGCAGGCGGCACCTTCGCCATCGATGGCCACCAGGAGCGGGTGGGCGAGAGCATCTTCCTGTTCGCTCCCAGCTGTGTCACGGTCACCACCGCCACTGGCGAGGAGCCGTCCTCACCCACGATCGTGCCCAGCCGCGATCCCGCCGCCGAGAGTGACCCGGCCGCCCCCAGTCCGGCGTGGGGCCGCCAGGATCCCACCTCCGGGTTCAGCCTCTGAAGCCCTCCCGTCTTGGTGTGATCGGCCTCGGCCGCATGGCCCGGGCGCTGTTGACGCCGTTGCTGGATCAAGGGGTGATCGCCCGCGATCAGGTGCGGGCCGTTGTCGCCAGCGAAGACTCGGCCCGGCGCCTCCGGGACGAGCTCGGAGTGGCCGTGGCTCGTGATCCGGACGAAGCCTGGGCGGCCCCCGTCGTGCTGCTGGCGGTGAAGCCCCAGCTGCTCACGGCGGTTGCCGCGGCCGCGCCGTCGCCCCCCCGTGACAGCGACGGGGCTCCCCTGCTCATTTCGGTGCTGGCCGGAGTGACCCTGGAGCGGCTCGAGCGGTCCTTCCCCGGCTGGAATTGCGTGCGTGCCGTGCCCAACACCCCCTGCCTCGTGGGCGCCGGGATCACCGGTCTGGCCTGGGGGAAGGACCTGCCGGCCGGCCCGCGCCAGTGGGTGCTCGATCTCTTCGGCCGCGTCGGGGTGGTCAAGGAGCTGCCCGAGAGCCAGCTCGATGGCCTGCTCGCCCTGGCCTCCTCGGGTCCTGCCCTGGCGGCGGTGCTGCTGGAGGCGCTCGCCGATGGTGGCGTGGCCTCGGGACTGCCCCGGCCCCTGGCCCTGGAGCTGGCTCTGGCGATGATGGAGGGCTCGGTGAAGCTGCTGCGGGAGCAGAACCTTCATCCGGCCCAGCTCAAGGACATGGTGGCCAGCCCGGCGGGCACCACGATCGCGGCCCTGCGTCAGCTGGAGCAGGCGGGGGTGCGCAGTGCTCTGATCGAGGCGGTGCTTGCGGCGGCGGAGCGCAGCCGGGCTCTCAACGCCGGTTAGGACCTCCAGTGGGGTCTTCCGGAAGGGTCTTCTGTCCCAGCCGTGGTTCCTCCCCCGCCATCAGCCGCTGCAGGTTGCTGCGGTGCCGCCAGACCACCAGGGCGGTGGTGAGCAGTGCCAGGGCCAGGTAGGCCGGCCTGACGCCGGTGCCCGCTCCGGCGAAAGCGGCCAGCATCAGCAGAGGCAGGCTCAGCGCCGCCACGACGCTGGAGAGCGAGACGATCCGGCTGAGGGCGAGGCAGGCCAGAAAGGTCCCGAAGCAGGCCAGGCCCACGGCCGGCACCAGGCCGAGCAGCATGCCCAGCCCCGTGGCCACGGCTTTGCCCCCCTTCCAGCCCAGCCACACGGGCCAGCTGTGGCCTGCCAGGGCGGCCAGACCGGCCGCCACCACCCACCAGTCGGTGCTGGGGGTGAAGCCGCCGCCAGGCTGCAGCAGGGCCTTGGCCAGGAGCACCGTGGCGGTGCCCTTGAGCAGATCCACCAGGAACACCACCAGAGCTGGCCCCTTGCCCAGCTGCCTCAGGACGTTGGTGGCCCCGGTGGAGCCGGAGCCCAGCTGGCGCAGGTCGATGCCGGCCAGCCAGCGGCCGGCCAGCCAGCCCGTGGGCAGCGAGCCCAGCAGGTATCCCGCCGCCAGCACCAGCAGGGGCAAGAGGGGTTGGCTCATGGCAGGTCCTGCTCCAGGGCCAGCTCGCTGGCGGTGGCGGCAAAGGCCAGCCAGAGGGGGAACTGAAGCACCGGGATGTCCACCACCTGCTCGGCGGCATCGATGACGATGAAGGGCAGCTCGCCACGCTCCTCGAGCCGGTCGGCCCGCTCGATCAGGGCATCGGGCCGCTCGAACAGGACGATGCCGCTGTTGGGGCCGAAGTCTTCCCGGGCCAGGCCCAGACAATCCTGCAGGCCACGGCGCCATTCACCGAGGCGCTCGGGCTCTCCCGCCAGCACCAGGGTCTGGAAGCGGTCGCCGTAGAGATCCCCCAGGATCGCCACGGCCCCGGCGGTGATCAGGGCATTGCGATTGCGGCTGCCGGTGCTGGGCTGGGCACCCCGCCCGCCCTGGTTGAGGAACCAGTCGTCGAGCAGGGCGGCGGCGGCCGGCTCCAGGCTGCGGCGCAGCTTCCAGGGATCGGCATAGAAATCGGGCTGGCCCTGGAAGCGGGTCAGGCGTTCGCGGATCAGCTCGGCGTCCTGGCTGAACTGGCCAGCCGCCGGAGGAGGGACCGGCTGAACCGCCGCCGCCATGGATGCAGGAGCTTCAGGGGCCGGATCCAGGGGTGAGGGCTGCACCTGCAGGGGTTGCACCACCAGATCCATCTGCTCCGCCTGGCTGGCCAGGTCCTGCAGGGCGACCACCAGGTAGTCCTGAAAACCCTTGAGTCTGCGGGCGATGCCATCGGCGCGACCGCTGGGGCTGCCGTCGAGATCGGTGTCCAGTTGCCGCCGCCGCTGCTCCAGGGCCTCGATCTCGCTCAGCAGGGCCGCTCGGCGCTCCCGCAGGTCGAGCAGGGCCAGCTCCATCAGCTCGTTGCGGGCCCCCGGCTCGGGCTGCAGCGGCGCCGGCTGCAGCGGCTCGGGCTGGGGCAGCGGCTCGGAGTCGGACTCTGGGGGGGGGGTGATGTCGCTCATGGCAGGCCGCTCAGGTGGAGATCCAGCTGCTGGCGAAGGGCGGTGGCATCAAAGAGCACCGGCAGCAGGTGGGGACTGCTGGCTTCACGGAAATAGAACAGCACCGGCAGCGGTCCCCAGAACACTCTCCAGCCGATCCATGCGCTGTAGGGGAAGCGGCGCAGCAGGCTGGAGCGGCTCCACACCAGCAGGGCATCGCTGCTGAACTGCAGCCGCAGCAGCAAGGTCTGCACCAGGAGGAACAGCCCGAGCAGCCCCACCACCCCGGCGGCGATCGGGGCCCAGCTCCAGGTGGGCTGAAGGGGCAGCAGCGCCAGGGCCAGGCTGATCACCCCCAGGGGCACCCACGGGCGGGGAGCCAGGATCACCCCGGCCGCCGGATCGGGACCGCTCGGGACTGGGGGCTCGCTGCCCACTGGCGCGTCAGTGGCAGGACTCGGAGGAGTGGTCATCGCTCCATGCTGCAGCGCCTGCCCCCCCGTTGACCAGTGGTCGCCCCGCGGGGGGGCAGGCCCGGCGGCTCAGCCACCGAAGAGCACCTGGGTGAGGACGACATCCATCAGGCTGACCGTCACCAGGATCATCACCACGGCGCCGGTGGTGCTGGTGCCCACCTCCTTGGGGCCGCCGCGGGTGGTGAGACCCCAGCCACAGGCGATCACCGCGATCTGAAGTCCGAACACCAGGGCCTTCACCAGCATCGAAGGCAGATCGGAGGGCTCCATCCAGGTGCGGACGGAGTTCCAGAACACAGTGGGGGGAATCGAATAGAGGAAGGTGCTGCTCACCTGGCCCGACCAGATCCCCACCACGAAGAACAGCAGGCACTGCACCGGCGCCATCACCACCATCGCCAGCATGCGTGGCACCACCAGGTATTCCACCGGATCGGTGCGCAGCATCGTGATCGCGTCGATCTGCTCCGTCACCTTCATGGTGCCCAGCTGGGCGGCGTAGGCCGTGGCCACTTTCCCGGTGAGCAGGGTGGCGGTGAGCAGCGGGGCGATCTCCCGGGCCAGTCCCAGGGCGAGGATGCCGCCCACGGAGAAGCCCGCCCCCTGGCGGGTCAGCTCCGCCGCCACCTGAATGTTGAACACGGTGCCGGCGGCCAGGGCCGTGATGATGACGATCAGGAAGCTGCCGGGTCCGGCTTCCAGCATCTGCTCGAACAGGTCGTTGAGGTTGATGCGGCCCTTGGCCAGGGCGGAGATCGACTGTCCGCCGATCAGGACACTGCTGCCCAGCCGCTGGATGTAGCGGGGAATGGTCATGAGTGCAGGGCCTGGCGGCGCCGCCGTTCCGGCCAGCGGCGCATCACCACCAGCCCCACGGCGATCAGGACCACCGGGATGATCCCCATGCACAGCCGGATCGTGAGCAGGGCCGAGTCGGGCTGAAGCAGCCCTTTGGCGGCCTGGTAGCCGCTGAAGCTGAGAACGTTGCCGAGCACGAACACCGCCACGCCGATGCCCAGCTTCTGCGTGATCACCATCCAGGCGGTGTAGAGGCCGGCGGGTCTGTCGGGATCGGCATCGATGGCATCAGGCAGCAGGGCCCAGGGGATCAGGTACGCGGTGGCGGCGCCCAGACCCACCAGGATGATCGTGGCCACCAGCAGGGAGAGATTGAGCAGGTTGCCGGCCGAACCGGTGGGGGAGATCTCCGGGTTCAGGGGCACCAGCACCATCGCCGCCATGCAGCCCACCACCCAGAGCCCCACGCCCCAGCGCAGGGCATGCACCCGACCGTGCCAGTAGGCCACCCAGCTCCAGAGCTGCAGGCCCGCCAGGGCGCTCACCTGGAAGGGAATCAGGATCCAGGTGCTCCAGCTCTCGGGGATGCGCATCACCACCGTCAGGAAGATCAGCGACACCGGTTGCATCAGTTGCAGGGCGCACCAGAGCAGCAGGTAGAGCGCCAGCACCCGCAGGAAACGGCCGTTGCCGCTGATCCGTCTCAGCTGCCTGCTGATCGGTTCGGGGTGGCCGCTGGGGCGCTGGCAGTGGCGGGCGAAGGGGGCCAGCCCCCAGGCGCAGATCAGGCTGGTGACGGTGATCAGCATCCCGGAGATCAGGCCCATGCGCAGGTAACCCTCGGCGCCGCCTCTCACCAGCAGGGCCCCCAGCACCAGGCCGCTCAGGCCGGCGATGATCGAACCGGTGAAGCGCAGGGCGTTGAGCCGGGTGCGCAGGGGCGTGTCGGTGGTGAGCTCGCTGGCGAGGGCCGAGTAGGGCAGGTTGACGCAGGTGTAGAGCCCCATCGCCACCAGCTGGATCAGCACGAAGACGACGAACTTCTGCCAGTCGCTGCCGGGGGGCACCCACCACATCGCCGCCATGCTCAGCCCGAGGGGAACGGCGCTGAAGGCGATCCAGGGAATGCGCGGTCCCCAGCGGCTCTTGGTGTGGTCGCTGAGGAAGCCGACGATCGGGTCGTTGATGCCGTCCCAGACCTTGATCACCATCAGCACCAGCCCCGCCATCCAGGCCGGCAGACCCGCCACCCCGGTGTAGAAGACGAACAGGTAGAACCCGAGCAGGGTGGCCGCCATGCCGGTGCCCGCGTCGCCGAGGCTGTAGCACCAGAGCATGCGTCGGCGGTCTGCGCCCCTGAGGTTGGAGGCATCGCTGACCGGTGTGGGCGCCTGGGGGCTCAGCGTGGTCTCGGTGGAGGTCAAGAAGGGCTGTCCCAGGCGCAGGTCATAATGCTGCAGGCAAGCGTTCGTGGCGGTCGTCGCGACCGGGATGGGCGTTCGCCGACGGTACGCTTGTACTGGCGCGGGCGTAGTTTAGTGGTAAAACCTCAGCCTTCCAAGCTGATGATGCGGGTTCGATTCCCGCCGCCCGCTTCCTTTTCTCAATAAGGGTTTTCGGCTCAAAGTCCTTGCTGCGACTGGCGTTAGGGCTTCCAGTCTTTGCCAGCGTCTGTTTGGCCGTGCCAGGCTGTGAGACGAAACATCTCACCAAACGTCTCACATGCCGGCGGCCCGTGATTGGGAGATGACGATCAGGGCCGTCGTGTCTCACGCGCTGTCCCAAAGGGGCTGCAGCAGGGGCTGGACGGTTCTGAATCACCGCGGTCATGCGCGCCTGAACATCGCTGCTGGTGCCGGTGGGGGCAAACGCCGCCAGGTGCTGCTGCCGATCCCCTGGGAGTGCGACCAGGTTGACCAGATCCGCGACGCTGTGGTTCAGGTCTACGACGAGTTCCAGCAGGGCATTGAGCCCGATGCCTGCGTTGCCCGGATGCACCGTGCTGAGGAGCAAGGCGCTGTAGGCCTCCGATCGGGGGGATCAAGCCAGGGCGGCCGCGCCAGGCATCGAGCTGGAGCGGCGCTCCACGCTCCTGGGGACTGGGATGCGTTGATTTCAGCCTTCCGGGAACACAAGCTGATCAGTGGCGAGATCAAGCCGTCCACCTGGCACCGGGTCTACCGGCACCACATGAACCACGTGCTCGGAGCCGTGGCTGTGGCGACCCCGCCGCAGAACTCCAAGCAGCTTCTTGAGACGCTGGCGCGGATATGGGCTGATAAGCCGGGCGGGCGCACTCGCCAGATCCAGATTCAGTCGACGGCAGCCCTGCTGCGTTGGGCCGTGGCGGAGCGTCGACTGGGTGAGGACTGGGAGCCGCCGCAAGACCTGACGGTGTTCGTGGGTCGATCGCGTGCGGCGAAATCCATCACGACTCCTTTGGAGGTGGAGCACATCCTTGCGTTGGTGCGGGCCATCCCGGATGCCCGCTGGCGCTTTGCCTTTCAGCTGATGGCGGCTTACGGTCTTCGCCCAGAGGAACTCCAGCATTTGCAGATCCGCCAGGGCCGACTCTGGTGCATGTATGAGAAGGTCGCCTCACGCGGCAAGACCCGGCCACGTGTGCTTCGCACTCTGCCCTGTGATGACTGGGCGGATGGGTGGCGCCTCGAGGAGCGCTTCCCTACCCAGGTGTTTCCGCCCATGCAGCCTGGCCTTGGTGGCGGCTATGTGGGTCACTATCTGATGAATCGGCCCCTCTGGAAAGAGCTCCGGCGGGAATACGAGGCTAAGGGGGAGAAGTTGGTTCCCTACTCCAGCCGGCACGGCTACGCCCATCGAGCTCACGTCATCTGCGATCTGCCGCCCAAGGTGGTGGCCGCGGCGATGGGACACAGCGTCCAGACCCACCTGGCTGCTTACAGCCGCTGGTGTGGCGAGGAGGTGGTTGACGATGCCTTTGCTAAAGCAGAAAAGCGACTAGGCCGCAACGGGTGAGAGGCATCTACCACTCGCAGAAGGGGGGCAGAATATGATGTTAGTCATCACAAATGACCTGGCGAGTAGAGGTTCGTTCGTCCTTGGCAGTCAGTTGCCCTGATTAAGCTGCGAGCTAAGACTTGCCTCCAAACAACAGAGACTTTATAAGCATTGGGAGAACACGAGGAGAGATGTAGCTCCTACAGTGCTTTAAGATTTCCGCTCTTGTGCCAGGTGGGATTGCCTTGATCTCCTCAAGCAAGGCGGATGGATCGGAGGCCAGGCTGTTGACTCTGTCAAGTAGAAGTTTGTAATAATCGGGTGGAGTAAAAGGTATCGAGATGTCTTCGTCTAACCCGATCGAGTTGTCATCGAATACGATGTATTCTCCTTGTTGTATCTTGGGAGAAGGAGGACCTTCGGGATCTTGAGGATTCGGTTGGCTTGCAAGCAGGAACTGACTGCTGTTACGCTCGATGAGGGAGAATAGCACCTCATCAACCCTCTGAAGCGAAAATAAGCCAGAGCCTTCTTCTTCGCAGCTTGCGAAAGAAGACATATAGCAGTCTATGCAAGCGCCTTTGACCTTCGAGGCAAAATTAAGCATCAACTGCTCTACCTCCCTATAGTCTTCGTCGCTCTCGATCAAGTCAACCTTGTTGACTAGGAGAAGAGTCGGGATCCCAGAAGAGGAGATTTTCTGAATTACCTCTCTTTCGATATGAGCCAAAGGCTTGACCGCCGAAGAAACATGTATGTACGCCAGACCCTCGTCTTCGGCAAGCTGCTTCTGCATTACTGAGTAAATCCCATTATTGGGAATACTGCGTAGTTCGGCTTGCCCAAGCTCCGCAGCAAAGGTGACACAGCCAATGATGCTGAATGAAGCCATTACTTCTAGTGATGTTTGTTCACTGTCAGATACCTTCGCCAAGATGTTCTTGCTCACCTCGCCCGCAGCAAGCGCAATCAAGTGACGTGACTCGAAATTATCAGAAGAAATAGTTATATCATGCTCAGCACACCCTGTACTTTTTAATCGCAGAACTGAAGCCAATGTGCTGCCTTCTGGATCACCCAATGCATTGTCAAAATGAACTCGATTAGCTTTAGAGCGCCGTCCTCGTACTCCTCTTGGAAAAGGAGTATCGGGCAATCCACTGACGAGATGGTTTAGTAGCGTAGTTTTCCCGGATGATCTCTCGCCACCAATTATGACGTTGAGAAACCTTGTCATGACTGGATCAAATCGTTGATGCTTGCCGTATTGCTCTTGATTTCATCAAGCAGAGCATAGGAGTCCTTAATTTGGTCCCACACTTTAGAGCTATTTTCTTCTATGTTGCGAACTATCTCGCCTTGCTGGTCTTGAACGTCTTGAACTTCGGACACAATCTGAAGGCGTACTGACTGGCCAGACTCAGCGAACTTCTCGGAGACTTGCTTCTTGATATCAAGTCGTTTGATGCCTAGCTCTTCGAGGATCTTGGGGAACATTTTTTCACCTATGGATTTTCTCATCTTGTCCGCAAAGCCATCTACTTGCTTTGCAATATGAAAGTATTCTTGCATCACCCAGTACACAATTGCAATCGGCCACGCGAATATACCTAGCACAACTGTTATGACAACTTGAATGATGAATCTCGTCAAGAAAGACTGCCAGTCGCCGTTTCCAAGAATAGAACCTGAGACTTGTGACGGATCAAGCATTAAGACGCCGATAAATGCTTGAGTGATACGATTAACATCCGCTTCAGTGTCGGCATTTCGAGCACCCGAGAAAAGCGCTTTAATCGATTCAAGATCGACCGATATCTCCTTGATACCTTGATCCACGCTACTCCTAACTTTTGTGACGGCTGCTTGTATTCTGGGGTCACTAGGTAAGCGTTCTGCCCAATCGAGAAGAATGCGGTTTATATAGACTTCGATGCCTTTTTCTATCTCTTTCTCGATGTGAGCTTTATCATTGCCTTTGCCTTGCAGAAATCCCCAGAGCCTTTCAAAAGGTGCCTTAAAGCCATCCCAGGCACTTACACCGGTTAGGGGCAGGCCTTCAATTGACTCTTCTTCCCATTTGCTTTGTCTTTCTTTGATAAACTGTTCAAGGTTCTCATAAGTGGCATCGGCAATGATAATTCCAGCCTCGGTAAATAACTCTTCAATCTGCCTGGCCTTGTCTTTTAGCTTTTCTAGCTTGACCTGGCTTTCTGCTTTTCTGGCTTTCAGATCTTCGAGTGAAGAGCTTGCAGCTGCTTTCCAATCATTCACAAGTCTTTCATGTTCATTAAGAAAGTCATTGGATGCAGCCTGCAGTCTCTTTAGTGCAATTCGTTCGCGTACCCGTTCAGGAGTCGGGACAGCTCGCAACGAACATCGGGCTTGCTGAACCCTTGACGGTGGCTTGATTCCTAGTTGCATCTCAGTAAGAGACTCCTTGCGATGACCACCCCACCGGCCGGGAT
>NZ_JAYGIA010000104.1:0-15315 GCF_034931165.1 Synechococcus sp. BA-124 BA4
CGGTGGGGGTGGCGGCGGTCATGGGAGAACTCCTTGAGAAGTGTTGCGAGAATTGTAACGCATTGTTTCGAATGCGTCCAGCATCCCTCACCCCAGCCGCCGCAGGCAGAGCTCCTCGAAGGCCGGCCGCAGCAGATACGGGTACTCGCCCACCCACTGCTTCAGCTGGGGCAGCCAGCCATCCGAGAGGGCCCCGATGCGGGAGAAGTCCTTGCGCTCACTCAGCACCAGGCAGCGGATCACCATGCCGCGCCGGATCTGCTCGTGCTTCTTCTCCAGCGGGAAACGGATCTGACCCAGGTAGCCGTCCTCATCTTCCAGCTCCAGGCACAGCCAGGTGCGCCGGTTCTCCACCAGCTCCAGGCGCCCCTGCCGATTGGCCTGCTCCCGGCGGTTCTCCACCACCTCCCGCCGGAACTGGTCGGCCACCACCCCCTCGAAGATGGCGGCCGCCGGGTAGCGCCGCAGCAGCGCGTTGCGCCGTCCCGCCTCCAGGATCGGCCCCCACAGCACATAGAGAAGGAAGACGAAGCCCACCACCAGGAACACCGGGCCGGCCTGGCTGCGGAACAGGAGCACCTGGCTGATCAGCAGGGCGATCACCCCGCCGATCACCGAGATCAGCACCCGCTGCAGCAGCTTGCGCGGATCGCCGCTGCAGGCCGTGAACTGGGGGCCGGTGGCCACCGCCGGGATCAGGCGGAACAGTTCGCCGGGTTTGAGGGGAATCAGCATCGGTTGACGGGGTGGCGGCTCACAGCAGCCTCTCGAGGCCGTAGATCAGGCCGCCCAGGCGGCGCACCTTGCGCACCGTGAGCAGCACGCCGGGCATGTAGGCGCTGCGGTCGATCGTGTCGTGGCGCAGGGTGTAGGTCTCGCCGGGCGATCCGAACATCACCTCCTGGTGGGCCACCAGCCCGGGCAGCCGCACCGAGTGAAGCCGCAGGCCGCTCTCCCGCAGGCCGCCGCGGCAGCCGGCCAGGCTCTCGTGCTCCTCCACCTGCAGGGGGTTGAAGCTCTTGCCCAGCTCCTCCATCAGCTCCGCGGTCTTGAGGCAGGTGCCGCTGGGGGCATCGGCCTTGCGGTTGTGGTGCAGCTCGGTGAGCTCGGCGTAGTCGTAGAAGCGGGCCGCCGCCGCCGCCGCCTGCTGCAGCAGCACCATGCCCACGCAGAAGTTGGGAATCACCGCCCCGCCCATCGAGGCCTTCTCGGCGAACGCGGCCAGATCGGCCAGCTGGTCGGGGCGCAGGCCGGTGGTGCCGATCACCGGGTGGACGCCGTAGGCGAAGGCGCCGCGGCAGTGCTCATAGACGACGCTGGGGTGGGTGAAGTCCACCAGCACCGCGCCGCCGCCGGGGCCGGACTGCCGCACCGCCTGGCTCGCCTGGCAGAGGCTGCCCTCGAAGTCGGCGCTGATCGCCACCTCCAGGTCCCCCAGCCCGAGGGCCAGTCCGACGTCCTCGCCTTCGCGGCCCGGGGTGGTGTCGATCGCCCCCACCAGGGTGCAGTCGGGGGCCGCCACCACGGCCTTGATCACCTCGGCGCCCATCCGGCCCAGGGCCCCGGCCACCACCACCGGGATCGGTGCCGGCTCTGCTGGGGACGGGGAGGTCGCGGTCATGGGCGGTGGGCATTCCAGGCGAGCCTATGTGGCCCGGCCCACCGGCAGGGCCCCAGCCTGTAACGCTGCGCTGCAACCGATCGCGTCCCCGACGGGACCTCCGTAGGCTGCTTCACATTGCTCAACGCATCCGCCGCATGTTCACGCAGGTCCGTTCCGCCAGCCGCCGGGTCAGCCCTGCCCCCACCGATGGCGCCAACGACCGGGTGGTGATGAAGGCCGTCTACGTGGTGCTCGAACCCCAGTACCAGAACGCCCTCACCACCGCCGCCACCGGCCTCAACGACCAGAACGGTCCCCTGGCGGTGGAGCTGAGCGGCTACCTGATCGAGGAGCTGCGCGATCCGGCCAACTACGCCGACTTCTGCGCCGACGTGGCGGCCGCCGACGTCTTCATCGCCTCGCTGATCTTCATCGAGGACCTGGCCCAGAAGGTGGTGGAGGCGGTGGCCCCCCACCGCGACCGGCTCAAGGCGGTGGTGGTGTTCCCGTCGATGCCGGAGGTGATGCGCCTCAACAAGCTGGGCACCTTCTCGATGGCCCAGCTGGGCCAGAGCAAGAGCGCCATCGCCCAGTTCATGCGCAAGCGCAAGGAAGCCAACGGGGCCGGCTTCCAGGACGCCATGCTCAAGCTGCTGAACACCCTGCCGACGGTGCTCAAGTACCTGCCGGTGGAGAAGGCGCAGGATGCCCGTTCCTTCATGCTCAGCTTCCAGTACTGGCTGGGGGGAACGCCGGACAACCTGCGCAACTTCCTGCTGATGCTGGCCGACCGCTACGTCTTCGGGAAGGCGGAGCTGGGCCGGCCCCAGCTGACGGTGGCCGACCCGGTGGTCTTCCCGGACCTGGGCATCTGGCACCCGATGGCGCCGGGCATGTTCGAGGACCTCAAGGAGTACCTCAACTGGAGCGCCAGCCGCAGTGATCTGAGCGAGAAGGCCCGCCGGGGTCCGGTGATCGGCCTGGTGCTGCAGCGCAGCCACATCGTCACTGGCGATGAGGCCCACTACGTGGCCGTGATCCAGGAACTCGAATACCGCGGCGCGACGGTGATCCCCGTGTTCTGCGGCGGCCTCGACTTCTCCCGGCCCGTCTCCTCCTTCTTCTACGACCCCCTCAACCCGGACCAGCCCCTGGTGGACGGGGTGGTGAGCCTCACCGGCTTCGCCCTGGTGGGCGGCCCGGCCCGCCAGGACCATCCCAAGGCCGTCGAGACCCTCAAGCGGCTCAACCGGCCCTACATGGTGGCCCTGCCCCTGGTCTTCCAGACCACCCAGGAGTGGGAGGAGAGCGATCTGGGGCTGCACCCGGTGCAGGTGGCCCTGCAGATCGCCATTCCCGAGCTCGACGGCGCCATCGAACCGATCGTGCTCTCGGGGCGCGACGACGCCACCGGCAAGGCCCACACCCTCCAGGACCGGGTGGATGCGATCGCCGAGCGGGCCATCCGCTGGGCCTCGCTGCGGATCAAGCCCCGCGCCGAGAAGAAGCTGGCGATCACCGTATTCAGCTTCCCCCCCGACAAGGGCAACGTGGGCACCGCCGCCTACCTGGACGTCTTCGGCTCGATCTTCCGCGTGCTGGAGGAGATGAAGGCCAAGGGCTACACGGTGGAGGCCATGCCCCGCACGCCCAAGGAACTGATGGAGGCGGTGCTCAGCGATCCGGAGGCCCTGCAGGGGGCCCCCGAACTGGCGATCGCCCACCGCATGAGCGTCGAGGAATACGAGCGGCTCACCCCCTATTCCGAGCGCCTCGAAGAGAACTGGGGCAAGCCCCCCGGCTCCCTCAACTCCGACGGCACCAACCTGCTCATCTATGGCCGCCACTTCGGCAACGTGTTCGTGGGGGTGCAGCCCACCTTTGGCTACGAGGGCGATCCGATGCGCCTGCTCTATTCCCGCAGCGCCAGCCCCCACCACGGCTTCGCCGCCTACTACACCTACCTGGAGAAGGTCTGGGGCGCCGATGCGGTGCTGCACTTCGGCACCCACGGCTCCCTGGAGTTCATGCCCGGCAAGCAGATGGGCATGAGCGAGACCTGCTACCCCGATTCGCTGATCGGGGCCCTGCCCAACCTCTACTACTACGCCGCCAACAACCCGAGCGAAGCCACCATCGCCAAGCGGCGGGGCTACGCCTCCACCATCAGCTACCTCACCCCGCCGGCGGAGAACGCCGGCCTCTACAAGGGCCTCAAGGAGCTGGGCGAACTGGTGGGCTCCTACCAGCAGCTGCGCGAGAGCTCCCGAGGGGTGCAGATCGTCAACGCGATCATCGAAACCGCCCGCCAGTGCAACCTCGACAAAGACGTTGAGCTGCCCGAGGGGGATGCCGATGCGGCAGCCCTCGACCTCGACGGCCGGGATGGCGTGGTGGGAGCCGTGTACCGCCAGTTGATGGAGATCGAGAGCCGGCTGCTCCCCTGCGGCCTGCACACCATCGGTAAGCCGCCCACCGCCGAGGAGGCGGTCGCCACCCTGGTGAGCATCGCCGCCCTGGAGCGGGAGGAGGAGGGTCTGCGTTCCCTGCCCGGCCTGCTGGCGGAAAGCCGCGGCCGCACCATTGCCGAGGTGTACCGCGGTAACGATGAAGGCGTGCTGGCGGATGTGGAACTCAACCGGGTGATCACCGAGGCCTGCCGTTCGGCGGTGGGCGCCATGGTCCGGGAGGTCACCGGCGCCGATGGCCGCGTCACCTTGCGGCGCAACTTCGGCTGGTTCTTCGAGCTGCTGGAGCGATTCGGCTACCGCTTGCCCTCCCCCTGGCTGAGCGCCTGCCGCCAGGCCGGGTTCCCGGATGTGGATGTCGCCGAGCTGGATCGCCAGTTCGCCTACCTGCGCTTCTGCCTGGAGCAGATCTGCGCCGACATGGAGATGGAGAGCCTGCTGCGGGCCCTCGACGGCGAGTATGTGCTGCCGGGTCCCGGCGGTGATCCGATCCGCAATCCCGGCGTGCTGCCCAGCGGCAAGAACATCCACGCCCTCGATCCCCAGGCCATCCCCACCCGGGCGGCCATCGCCGCCGCCAAGGTGGTGGTCGACCGGCTGATCGAGCGCCAGAAGGCCGAGCAGGGCACCTGGCCGGAAACGATCGCCTGCGTGCTCTGGGGCACCGACAACATCAAGACCTACGGCGAATCCCTCGCCCAGATCCTCTGGTTCATCGGCGTGCGTCCCATGGCCGATTCCCTCGGCCGGGTGAACAAGCTGGAACTGATCTCGCTCGAGGAGCTGGGCCGGCCCCGCATCGACGTGGTGGTGAACTGCTCGGGCGTGTTCCGCGACCTGTTCATCAACCAGATGGCCCTGATCGACCAGGGCGTGAAGATGGCGGCCGAGGCCGACGAGCCCCTGGAGCTGAACTTCGTGCGCAAGCACAGCCAGGAGCAGGCCGCCGCCCAGGGCATCTCCCTGCGTGACGCCGCCACCCGGGTGTTCTCCAATGCCAGCGGCAGCTACTCCTCCAACGTCAACCTGGCGGTGGAGAACAGCACCTGGGAGGAGGAAGGCGAGCTGCAGGAGATGTACCTCTCCCGCAAGACCTTTGCCTTCAACGCCGACAACCCCGGCGAGATGAACCAGAACCGGGAGGTGTTCGAATCGGCGATGAAGACCGCCGATGTCACCTTCCAGAACCTGGATTCGGCGGAGATCTCGCTCACCGATGTGAGCCATTACTTCGACTCCGACCCCACCAAGCTGATCGCCGGCCTGCGCGACGACGGCAAGGCCCCCACCAGCTACATCGCCGACACCACGACGGCCAATGCCCAGGTGCGCTCCCTGAGCGAGACCATCCGCCTCGATTCGCGCACCAAGCTGCTCAACCCCAAGTGGTACGAGGGCATGCTCGATTCCGGTTACGAGGGGGTGCGGGAGGTGGCCAAGCGGCTGAACTTCACCCTCGGCTGGAGTGCCACCAGCGGCGCCGTCGACAACTTCGTCTATGAGGAGGCCAACGACACCTTCATCAACGACCCCGAGATGCGCAAGCGGCTGATGGACCTCAACCCCCACAGCTTCCGCCGCATCGTCGGCACGCTGCTGGAGGTGAATGGCCGCGGCTACTGGGAGACCTCCGACGAGAACATCGCCCAGCTCCAGGAGATCTACCAGGAGATCGAGGACCGGATCGAAGGCGTCAGCGGGTAATTCCCGCTCCTCACCGTCGCCGGTTGCTCGCCCGGCTTGAGAGGCTCCAGAAGCGGGGGCGGTCTCCGCGCCCTTGGGCGGGATCGTGACTGCCGCCTTCGCTTGTTCGTCGCAGTTCGATGCTGCATAGAGCACCGGCCCCCAAAGAAAAAGGGGGCCGTAGCCCCCTTGGATGTTCTTTGCTCGGCCCCAGAGAGTGGCTGCAATGGAAACCAGATTCAACGGCCGATCTTGGCCACCGCGGCGCGGGCCCGGGCCAGGACGGCACCGGTGAGGGGCACGTAATCCAGGGACTTGGCAATGTTCTGGCCCTTGGGCGAGAGGCCCCAGTTCAGGAACTGCTTGATGGTGTCGGTCTTGGCACCATTGCCGCGCTGGTAGGCCAGGATCCAGGTGAAGGAGGCGATCGGGAAGGCGTTGGCGCCGGCCGGGTTGCAGTCCTCACCGCCGAGGCGGGCATCCAGCTTGATGCCGTTCAGAGCCGCCGCTCCGGTGACGTCGTTGGCCAGCACGAAGCGGCCAGCCTTGTTCTGGAGGGCCGCCGGGGTGATCTTGCCCTTCACGAAGGCCTGGTTGAGGTAACCGATCGAACCGGGGGTGTTCTGGATCAGGCCGGCCACGCCCTCATTGCCCTTGCCGCCGACGCCCACGGGCCACTTGACGGCCTTGGAGGATCCCACCTTCGACTTCCACTCGGGCGAGAAGCAGGAGAGGGAGTTGGTGAACACGGCGGTGGTGCCGGAGCCGTCGGAACGGTGGACCACGGTGATCGGCCCTTTGCCGCACTTCAGCTGATCCCAGGTCTTGATCTTGCCGAGGAAGATGTCGGCCACCTGACGCTGGGTGAGCTTGAGGTTCTTGCAGCCGGGATTGTTGTAGGCCGGGGTGACGGTGCCGCCCATCATCGGGATCTGCAGGGCACCGCGCTTGGCGGTGACGCCTTTGGTGAATTCACCCTTGGAGGCGCTCAGCTCTTCATCGGTGGCGCCGAAATCAACGCTGCCGGCGTGGAACTGGCGCACACCGGCGCCGGAACCCACCGACTGGTAGTTGACCTGCCGCTTGGTTTCCCTGGCAAATTCCACCGCCCAGCGCTGATAGGCGGGAGCGGGAAAGCTGGCCCCGGCGCCGTTGATCGAATTGCTCTGGGCGATCACCGGAACCGCAAGCCCAGCCGTGACAGCACTGGCAGCGGAGAGAATCAGGGCCTTCTTCGCGAAGGTCATCAGAAATGCCATTCGGGTGCGAGTTATGAATAGCAACCCGCTTTGACCGTTGGTGTTATGAAGAGGTTAACGGGCGTTCAAGGAATGAATCACCCAATGGGCGGCTCGGCTCCGGGCGGCTCGGCTGGAGCGGCAGCGGGACGGCGAAGGTCCAGAACGAGAACTGTGATCAGTCCTGCCTGCGGCTGAGCGGCTGTCCGTCCCGACCCCCATGGTCCAGATCCCCGTCACCGTGATCACCGGCTTCCTCGGCGCCGGCAAGACCACCCGGCTCAACCGCATCCTCTCCAGCCAGCAGGGGGCGCGCACCGCCGTGCTGGTCAACGCGTTCGGTGCGATCGGCATCATCATGAGCTGGTGGTGGCCACTAAGGACTCCAGGGGTCTCCCGTCTGGCTGCTGCTGCTGGCCCTGGTCGCGGCCACGCACGACCAGGTCCAGCTGGCGAGTTTTCGACGGGCCGGGCTTCGGTGACACGGACCGCCCGGCGCTCGTCTTCGACGCTGCCCTGCTGTGCTCCAGCCTTGAGGCGGTCTTCACCGACCTGGAAGCCCGTCCGCATGGCCCCCTGACCGTGGTGGCCGCCGGGGCGTTTCGGCTGGCTGCGGCGGCACGTGTGGCTGGATCCAGGCCTGCTGACACCCGATCGCCTGCGGCAGCAGCAGCGGCGGGCTCGAGGCCGCTGGTGAGTGTGGCTGGTGGCTGGAGCAGGCCCACCGTCTGCACTGTCCGTTCCAGGTCGTGCTGCCGCCGGCGGCCCCGCCCCGCCCCACCCGGGTGATGGAGCGACTGGCCCAGGCCGCCAATGGGGTGATGCGCCTCCCCGCCCGGCTCGGCCTGCACCAGGAGTTCGGCGCCTTGCTGGGGCGGCGGTTGCTGGAGGCTCTGGTGCCGTAACCCCGGCTACCTGGAATCGTGCCCTTGCCTGAGTTGGGCGCGGATGGAATCGATGGACCGAAGGAGCCTGATGATGGCTTCCATGATCACCATTTTCTTCGCTACATCCACGGGAAAGACCGAAGACATCGCCCAGCGTCTGGCGAGCTTTCTGGATTGTCCCACCCAAACGTGCGATGTCGACACTCTCAGCTCTGCGCAGGACTTCTGTCGTGCGGATGCCTTGATCTGCTGCGTTCCCACCTGGAACACAGGCGCGGATTCCTTTCGCTCGGGAACAGCCTGGGATTCCCATGTGGAAGCGATTTCCGATCTGAATCTCACTGGTAAGCCCGTGGCGATTCTGGGTCTGGGCGATTCCTCCAGCTACAGCGATTATTTCTGCGATGCCATGGAAGAACTCCACAGCGCCTTCCGGAAGAGCGGGGCCCGGCTGGTGGGATCGGTGCCCGTCGAGGGCTACACCTTCCATGCGTCCAAAAGTGTCATCAATGGTCGCTTCTGCGGCCTGCCGATCGATGAGGACTCCGAGCCCGATCTCACCGACGACCGGCTCCGTGGCTGGGCCGCGCAGCTGAATCGGGAGATGGTGGCCTTGCTGACCTGAGCAGCCCCACCCTCCCTCAGGCGTCGTCTCTCTCGATGCGCACCCACAGGCTGCGGCGGGCATCGAGGGTTTCCAGAAGCTCAAGGTGCTCGGCCGTGATGGCCCTCGCCTCCTCCATGCGGCCATCGAGAGACAGCTGGGACAGGCGCTCCATGCACCAGTCCCTTTGATGGGTGAGGGCGAGGACGCGTCGCAGCTGGGCGTCATCCTCGGAAGAGGGAAGACTGGTCATGGCTGGTCGGCCCGTGGGAGCGATCAATCTGTCGATCTCCTACCGGATGATGTTCCCGAAGCACACAACAGACGGTGCCTTTGCTGACCCTGGATGGCGTCGGTGACCAATGTCACATCAGATTGTGTGAATGGGGCGGTTTCGCTGCCTGGACCTGGCTAGGGATAGGCAGGACACCCCTGCCATGCCTGTGAAAGAGCTCACCTCCGCCATTAATCAACATCTCGCCGCAGAGTTTCAGGCCGGCCACACTTACCTGGCCATGTCGATCTGGCTGCGGGAGAAGGATCTGGCCGGATTCTCCACTTACATGCTCGAAAAGAGCCAGGAGGAGCGCAATCATGCGGCCCGCATGATCGCCTACCTGGTCGACAGCGATGAGCAGGTGGAGCTGCCCACCATCGAGGCTCCGGAACGCAGCTGGCCGTCGGTGCAGGGGCTGTTCGATCAGGTCTACGACATGGAGAAGGGGGTCACCGCCTCCATCAACCGTCTCTATGCCATGGCGGAGGATGTGGGCGAACGCAGCGCCACGGCCATGCTCGACTGGTTCGTGGCCGAGCAGCTCCAGGAGGAGGCCGAGGCCCGCTTCGTGCGCAAGCGTCTGCGCCTGGCGGGCGACAACAGTGCCGCCCTGCTGCTGCTGGACCAGCAGTTCCTGGAGGGAACGGCCCTGGCCCATGTCAAGGGCGGCCTCAGCGGCGCCACCGGCGTCTGAGGCGCGATGATGGCATGTCACGACTGTGTTATCCCGATTCGGTTGATTCCGCCTGCCCGTGGCCTCCATGCCCGCTCCTGAGCGCGCCACCCCGGCTCCTGCCGAGCCCTGCCCCTCCTGCGGGGATCGGGCGGAGCGTCGCCTGCAGCTACGGGCGGGCTGGCGCTGGGGCGGCAGCGGCGCCTGCCATGGCTGCGGGAGAGGCGGAGGACGGGGTTCCGGATGGCAGGTCGCCCTTCTGGGCATGCCCAACACCGGCAAGTCGACCCTCTACAACCGGCTCACGGGCGGCCACGCGCAGATTGCCAACTGGCCCGGCCTCACGGTGGAGCTGCTGCGGGGGCCGATGCCGACCGACCACCATGGCACCACCTACGAGCTGGTGGATCTCCCCGGGATCCACGACCTGAGCGGCAGCAGTGAGGACGAGGCCGTGCTGCAGCGCTTCCTGCGCCACACGCCGCCCGATCTGGTGCTGGTGGTGCTCAATGCCAGCCAGATCGCCAGCCAGCTGCGGCTGCTGCTGCAGATCCGGCAGCTGGGCCTGCCGGTCGTGGCGGCGCTGAACATGAGCGATGAGGCCCGTCGCTTCGGCCTTCGGATCGATCACCCGGGGTTGGCTGAGGATCTCGGCATCCCCGTGATTCCGGTGAGCGCCCGGCACAACCAGGGCATCGCCGCGCTCCTCGAGCAGCTGCATCGCTGGGGCGAGAACGGGAGTGCCAGGCCGGCCAGCCAGGGACCGGTGGCCAGCCCGGGGGATCCCCTGTGCGATCCCCAGCCCCTGGACGATCGCCTGCAGGAGCTGGTGGCCCGCCACGTGACGCTGCCGGAGCGGATGCTGAATCGCCGCACCCGTCTGGTGGATCGGGTGCTGCTCCATCCCCTGGTCGGCGTGGTGCTGTTCCTGGGGATCGTGCTGGCGCTGTTCCAGGTGCTGTATGCGGTCACCGCTCCGCTGCAGGACCTGCTGGGGACGGGGCTCGACTGGATCCAGGCCAACGGGCTGGAGCCGGCGCTGCAGGGGCTGGGCTCGCCGGACTGGTTGCGGCGCTTCCTGCTGGACGGCCTCTGGCTGGGGGTGAGCACGGTGGCCACCTTCCTGCCCCTGATCTTCGTGTTCTACGTCCTGATGGCCATCATCGAGGACTCGGGCTATCTGCCGCGTGCCGCCTTTCTGATGGATGGCTTCATGCACTGGCTGGGACTGGATGGCCGTGCCTTCGTGCTGCAGGTCATGGGCTTCGGCTGCAACGTGCCCTCGATCATGGGAACCCGGGTGATCCGGGATCGGGGCATGCGCCTGCTGGCGATGCTGTGCATTCCCTTTGCACTCTGCCAAGCCAGGTTGACGGTGTTTCTGTTCATGGCCGGCGTGTTCTTTCCCAGGCCCTGGTGGGCGCCGGGACTGGTGCTGTTCGGCTTCTACGGAATGAGTTTCCTGGCCGCCGTGATCACGGGCCTGGTGTTCCAGCGGGCCTACCCGAGTGAGGAGGCCTTCGTGCTGGAGCTGCCCCCCTACCGGGCCCCCAGCCTGGCCACCATCCTGCGCCGTGGCTGGACCTCGATGCTGAACTTTCTGGTCACCACCCGCGTCTTCATCATCGTGGGTGCCGCCGCCATCTGGCTGCTCACCAACCTTCCCCCGGGTGCGGCGGAGGGATCGGGCCGCACCCTGGCCGGAGGTATCGGAGCGCTCTTCCAGCCGTTGCTGGGGCCGATCGGCATGAACCCGGAGCTCACCGTGTCCCTGTTCTTCGGCTTCATCGCCAAGGAGATCCTGCTGGGAGCCATGGCGGTGATCTACAGAACCACCGAAACCGACCTGGGCGGCGCGATTCAGGGGGCCATCACACCGTTGCAGTCGCTGAGTTTCATGACATTCGTGCTGCTCTACACCCCCTGCCTGGGCACGGTGGCGGCCCAGATCCAGGAAGCCAGGAGCCGCAGCTTCGCCCTGTTGTCCCTGGGCTGGTCCCTGGTGCTGGCCTGGCTGCTGGCCTTCATCGTCTATCAGGGGGGAGGGTTGATCCTGTCCCTGCGCTGATCACCCTGCGCCGATCAATCCGAAGCGATCGTGTGCACATCCATTTCGGCGGCATGTTCGTGGCGGAGCATGAACTCCAGAAGCCCACTGGCCAGATGCAGGATGCCCCCGGGCTTGCCGCGCCGCAGCACTTCCACTTCCGCACCGGGTCGCACCCCCATGGACAGCAGCCGACGCTGCAGGCCGGGATGGCTTGGCAGGGAGCCGATCAAAACCCTGGCACCCGCAGGAACCTGACTGAGGGGCATGACAGCAGTCTCTCTTGGACAATCAGTTTAGAACCCTCCACGGCAACTTCTGTGCCGGTGGCTGGTTCGGTCATCGGGACGCCGTGGACGGCTGAAGCGCCCGCAGCAGTGACGTGGCAAGATCACGCTCCACCTGCATTTTCAGTCGCTCCACATCCTGCAGCTGGCTGTAGAGCCGATGCAATTCCCGTTCCTGGTCCTGCAGATGCCGGGCCAGGCCGATCTGGGCCTGGGTCAGCTGGGGATGATCGAGCAGAATCGATGGCATCGAATCGCCGCGTCTGATCCGGTTGAGCACCTCGTGGGTCTCTGAAGTTGTCTCGATCCGGCAGCCCATGAAGTCCCAGATTGCAGGCGGATAGGACATCGTCATCGTTCGACGTGGTAACGCTTGAGGCTCCCAAGGCTAAACAGAGACTTCCATCCTTCGGGTCGAATTTGGAACAGAACCATGTTGCAGGTATCACCAGTCGGTGATGCCATGGCCTCGGCCAGTGCCAGCTGCGCCTTCACCCTGACCCCCCCCACTCGCTGCCCAGGGGCTGGGGCCAGGATCAGGTTCGCGCATCAACGGCGTCGGAGAGCTGTTGCAGCGTCGGATGATGCTGGTGGGAGGTTGAATGAATCGTTCCATCCCTGATCCCGGCGACGACGCGGGCCAGTTCGCCGAGGTTCCCCCGGTAGAGATGGGGCTGGTCTCGCTTGAAATTCCCAAGGGCCGTGTCTGCGTTGTAGTCCCGCTTGAGTCTGTTCAGCTCGCTGACCAGCTGTTGCTTGTCATTGTTGTAAACGATGAAGTTCTCCGGCAATTGGCCGCTGTGCCCAGGCTCCGGTGTTTCAAAGAAGTGGGCGTGACACCAGTTGGCATAGGGCGTCAGAATCACACCACCACAGGCCTGGACTTCACAGATTGGCAGTCCGAATGATTCACAGTGTGCAATGAAATAGAGGCTGCAGCTCCTGTAGATCTTCCGGATCTCTGCCATGGAATAGCTGCCGTGGAGCACCTTGAAAGGGATGCCAGCCTCGAGGCAGGCCTGAATCTGTATCGCCCTTTCGGGCAGGTGATTGGGGCGCTCAAAATCAATGAGGGCACAGATCTCCCTGGATTCAATGGCAAGGGACGGATCGATCAGATTGATCCCGATACGTGAAAAGTGCTCGGCTCCGGGCAATACGGGATACTCGGAGACCTCGGTGATGCAGAGATGGTGATCATAGCGATTGAGTCCCCAGTGGTTGCCTTTGGTAACACCCCTGCTCGCCACACAACCATGGACCCACTTCACCCAGTCGGCGCGACTGCCCAGATAGACCAGGTCATAAAGAACGATGGGCAGGTGAGGAACGTCACGACGTAGCTTTTGGTCATCAATAAGGTGATCGAAAAAGGCGCGGGGCATGTGGCCCACGATCACGGCGAAGTCCACCGACCTGAGCTGGCCAAGCAGCTTCCGATAGTTCAGCCATGAGCCGCATTCTTGTGCTACTCGAAACAGCTTTCCCTTCCAGTTCGCCCCTGCTCCCGCCCCTGCCACTGGCCTGCGGGGGAGCGCTGTCAGACCGTCATACAGAAGGATGGTGTCGACACCGATGTCCTTGAACATGCGCTCCAGGCCTTCCGCCAGGGGCCGGTAGAAGCTGTTGGCGCGATTGGCCAGGATGGCGACTCTCACGGGCGTCTCTCCTTCGCTGCCGCCGGGTGGATTCAGGGGCCACGATGCTTCATTCAAGCGTCCAGCATGATCCTGCGCATCGGCCGGATTGGGGGTGAGCGCATCAACCCGTCGCCTCCAGGTGTGCCACTCCGAGCCCGCAGCCAGGACAGGGCCGCATCGCATAGGTGTTGAAGGGGAAGCGGGGCGGCTGGAAGGGCTCGATGCCCCGGCGCCGGTCGAAGCGCACCATGCCGACCCTGCCGCTGTGGGCCACCACCAGCGCCGTGCGCCCCAGCCGGCGCTGGCTGCGGGCCCAGCTGCCGGTGTTGTAGTAGGTGATGTGGCAGGGGCCCCGGTCGTCGCCGCAGGTGGCCGGCAGGGCCAGGGGGGTGGCTTCGGGGATGTGGGTGTGGCCGTTGA
This sequence comes from Synechococcus sp. BA-124 BA4, assembly GCF_034931165.1. Taxonomy (NCBI): domain Bacteria; kingdom Bacillati; phylum Cyanobacteriota; class Cyanophyceae; order Synechococcales; family Synechococcaceae; genus Synechococcus; species Synechococcus sp. BA-124 BA4. The sequence goes on from NZ_JAYGIA010000104.1 coordinate 13,828, forward strand.
TCAGCCCGTCGAGGGGCTCGGGGCCCTGCCGTTCCCTCTGCAGGTGTCGGACGATCCCGCGCTTGATCAGCCGGTCGTGGCCGGTGCGGCTCTTGAGGGCACTCTCGAGCACGAAGGCCAGGGAGAAGCCACCGGAGGAGTTGAGGCCCCGGCTCACCGGGATGGGCCATTCCCGGTGGCTGGCCAGCAGATCCACGGCGCCCTGCAGGATCGCCTCGGCGTTCCAGCCCGCTGGCAGTGCTCCGCCGGCCGGCCGGTTGAAGGGGGTCAGCAGGCCGTTGATGCCAGCGCTGTAGTGCTCCTGCAGGCGGGCCAGCCCTTCAGCGGCGTCGGCGTGGAAGCGGATCAGCCGGTCGTACTCGTCGCCGTGGCGCACCAGCAACCGCTGGCCGGCCGGGGTGCGGTACACGGCCTGGCGCCGGATGGTGAATCCGGGCCGCTCCAGGCCGGCGTGACGCCGCAGGTAGGCATCGTGGTTGCCGGGGATGTAGACGATCGCCACCCCTGCCCGGTGCAGGGCCTCGAACCGCTCAAGCACCCGGCGATGGGAGGCCCGCAGCAGCCGCGCCTCCTGGAGTGCCTCGCTGGCCGGAGGATCACCGCTGCCACCGGCCAGCAGGGCGTCGATCCGATCGGTGAGAAAGGTGGCATCGACATTGGCGTTGAAGCGGATCGCCTGCAGATCGATGATGTCGCCGACCAGATAGAGGGTTCGGGGGCGGATGCACTCCAGGAAGGCCGCCAGATGGCCGGCCTCGCATTGATTGGAGCCCAGATGCAGATCGGAGATGAACAGGGCGTCGCAGCTGAGCACACGCGTCGAGGAAGGGTTGGCAGGGAGCTTTGGGCTGCCATGGTGACACGATTCCGGCGCTGAATACGCCCGGGAAAGGGTCAGCCAACAGCGCCGATGTTTCGCTTTTGCCTTCCACATTCTTGCGGCAGTTGGGCGTGCCGTTGTCCGTGGCCTGGCGCACGGCTGCCCGTGCCCAGGGACACCACGGCGCACGTCATCGCCCCTTCAGCCGGCCTGTTGCCAGAGGCGCAGCAGCTCTTCCCGCTGCTCCGGCGAGGGCGGCGGCAGGCGCTTCACGCCCCGCGCCGCCGGGCTGCCGCCATCGCCATCGGTTCCGCGGAAGCCCAGGCGGGTGAGCACCCCCTGGCCCTCAGGGGACAGCAGGTACGCCACGAAGCGCTCCCCGTCCTCCGCCCGGCCGGCCGCCTCCCCACGCAGCACGGCGGCCGCCAGCACCGTCTCGATGGTGGGATCGGGGAACAGCAGCACGTAGCCCCCGGGTCGCTGGCGGCCGGCTTCCCCCTGACGTGCCAGGGCCGACGCCTCGTACACCAGCGCCAGGTCGCCTTCGTTGGGGCCGCCGCTGATGAACTCCTGCAGCAGGATGTCCGTGGAGCGTGCCGGCCTGTAGACGGCGCGGCGCAGGGCGGCCGCACAGTCGCCAGTGCCGCCAGCAGCGCCACGGCCGCCAG
>NZ_JAYGIA010000105.1:0-15106 GCF_034931165.1 Synechococcus sp. BA-124 BA4
GCATGGCCATGCGGCCGTTCAGCTTCTCGGCGCGCTCATGGAAACCCCAGCCGCTCTCGGGGCTCACCACTTCCATGCGGGGCTCGGTGGCGAAGGCATTGAGGCGGCCGCCGTCTTCGGTGGTGACAGTGGCACCGCGGATGGTGGCGCGCTCGCTGGCGGTCACAGGGGCCGAACTGGGGGCGGTGGCGGTGGCTTGAGCCATGAGGGTCTCCGTTTCAATGAATTCAATGTAACACATTGTTGCGGATCATTACAAGCGCCCTCCGCTCAGCCGGCTCGCCATCATCAAGAGCAGATCCAGTCAGCCCGCACGTGTCCGCCCCGCCCTCCAGCTGTGATCTGGTCGTGATCGGCAGCGGTCTGGGCGGGCTCAGCTGCGGTGGCCTCGCCGCCCTGCACGGGCTCGATGTGGTGGTGCTCGAAGCCCACGATCGCGCAGGCGGAGCGGCCCATGGCTTCGAGCGGCGCGGCTTCCGGTTCGAATCCGGACCCTCGCTCTGGAGCGGACTGGGGCGCTGGCCCAGCAGCAATCCCCTGGCTCAGGTCCTGCGGGCACTCGGGGAAACCGTGCCCGTCGCCACCTACCACGACTGGGGGCTGCTGCTGCCGGAGGGTCCCCTGAGGATCGGTGTGGGCCCCGACCCCTTCCGCGCCACGGTCCGCGAGCTGCGGGGGGTTGCCGCAGCTGATGAATGGAGCGCCTTCATGGCCTGGCTCCAGCCCTACAGCGAAGCCGCCCTGGCCCTGCCCCTGCTGGCGATGCGGCCGGGGCTGGGTATGGCCGCCGTGCTCGGGGCCCGCCGCTCCGCCCGTCTGGCCCGACTGGCGCCGAAGCTGGCCGCCCTGGGCGGAGCATTCGGGCCGATGGCACGCCGCCATCTGCGTGATCCCTTCCTGCTCCATTGGGTGGACCTGCTCTGTTTCCTGATCTCCGGCCTGCCGATGGATCAGACCAGCGCCGCCGCCATGGCGACCCTCTTCGCCGACTGGTTCGATCCCGGCGCCTGCCTGGAGTACCCCCTCGGCGGCAGTCCAGCTGTGGTGGCGGCCCTGGTGCGGGGTCTGCAACGCCACGGCGGAGCGCTCCACACCAGCGCTCCCGTGGCCGAGATCACGCTGGAGGACGGTGCCGCCCGGGGGGTGCGCCTGGTTGATGGTCGGCTGATCCACGCCCGGCGGGGAGTGGTGAGCAACGCCAGCCCCTGGGACACCCTCGCCCTGCTGCCGCCCGGATCCCCTCACGCCCGCTGGCGCCATCAGCGGGAGTCCACCCCGGCCTGCGCCAGCTTTCTCCACCTGCACATGGGCCTGCGCGGCGAGGGACTCCAGGATCTGCCGGTTCACCACGTCTGGGTGGGCGACTGGGAGAGGGGCATCGGCGCCGAACGCAACATGCTGGTGCTCTCGATGCCCTCGCTGCTGGATCCCTCCCTGGCCCCCGAAGGGCACCACGTGCTGCATGGCTACACACCCGCCAACGAACCCTGGGAGCTGTGGCGCGACCTGGAGCCGGGAACGGAGGCCTACGAGAGCCTCAAGCGCGACCGCTGCGCCCTGTTCCGCCAGGTGCTCGACGGGATCGTGCCCGACCTGGAGGAGCGCCTGGTGCTCGAGCTCCACGGCACACCCCGCACCCATCAACGCTTCCTGCGCGTGCATCAGGGCAGCTACGGCCCCGCGTTGGGGGCCGACCAGGGCGTCTTCCCCTCCGGATCCACCCCGATCGAGGGGCTCAGCCTCTGCGGAGCGGGGGTGTTCCCCGGTATCGGCGTACCGCCGGTGGCGGTCAGCGGGGCGATGGCCGCCCATGGCTTCGTTCCCATTGCCAGGCACAGGGCGCTGCTGGAGAGCCTTGATCTGCTCAGGCCCTGAGCCCAGGGCACGTACTCTTCCCCCAGTGCGACAGATCAGCGGGTGCTGAAGGGCAGTGACAACCGGGTGGACGAGCTGAAGGCCCTGGGCTGGTCAGCCGAGGACCTCAGGAAGTACGAGGAGCTCTGGGAGTACCGCCAGCGCTGGGGTGCGATCAACCTGGAGCGGGAGGAGCGGGAATTCCTGCGCAAGGCCGAAGCGGCACTGCCCAGACGCGCCCCCCATGGCAAGGGCGGGGGGCGCAAGACGATTCAGGAGAAATCCCACTACCGCTGGTTGGCAGCCCAGCTCGAGGCCATGCGCAACAGCCCTGTCGAGGCGGGACTGGAGAACGGCCGCATCGGTGCCTGGCCGATCGTGCTGGAAGAAGAACTCCGCGCCCTGGCTTACTACGAACCGGTGCTGGGCCTGCCCGACACCCTCAAGGCCAAGGCCTTCACTCCGGCCAGGGAGCGCTGGATCGAAGCGGCCGCCGCCAGTGGCGAAACCCTCAGCTTTGATTTCAATGGGGCGCTGGAGGCCATCCGCCAGAACGGCACGTCCACCTGGAAGTCGCTGCGTTCGGAGGCCGTGGAGAACCCCATGAGCTACCCGGTGCTGGATCCGGAAGCCGCCGCCGGTTTCCGCGCCATGGTGCGCCAGGAAGTGCTGGCACTCACCCGCAGCACCTTCCCCTCCCTGGCCGAAACCGGCAAACCCGAACCCCCCGACGACTGGCAGCCCAGCCGCTGAGGATCAAGGAGTGGCGCGGTCCTTGCAGGCATCCGTGAGCAGCCGGGTCTCAAACCCCGCCACGGGCTTTTCCCAACCTTTCCAGGTCATCGACGCGCCGGTGACGTTGATCTGACCGGCCTTGCAATTGACCGAGAGATAGATCATCTGATTCCTGTCATTTCGACTGCGGCTCACCAGGCTGCCGTCCATCAGCTGCCAACTGGACCAGTCGATGGTCAGCGGACCGTAGACGCGCCAGTCGGCCGCCATGGCCGGTTGGGCCGAGGCCGCCAGCAGAGCCCGCGTCCAGAGCGAAATGGGCCCTGCGGCGGTGGGAGCAGGCGGAGTGAGCGGCCGGGGCCTCGGCTCCGGGGTGGGCGCCAGCAGCATGCGCACGATCACCACCGCCAGATTGACGGCGATCAGGGCGAAGGCCAGGGCCCCGACCCCGGCCAGAACCCTCAGGCCCAGAGGGCGTGAGGGCGCCGTGGCCAGGGCGAGATCGTCGGGATCCTGGGACATGCGATGGGTCGGCGAGGGCCTAGGGAGCGGGTTTGGCTGCAGGCGGAGTGGTGGTGAACTCGACGCTGCAGCGGTAACGGAAACTGTCGCCGGGCATCACGATCTGCTGGCAACGGCTGCCGGTCACCGTGGCACCCTCGGGGACCTGGCCGGTGGCCTCCTGCAGAGCACTCTCCTGGTCGATGATCGAATCGGCCGTGACGGAGCCGGCTCTGACGGGAAGGGCTCCCAGCAGCAGGACGGCCGAGAGACCGCCGAGGGATCGGATCAGGCTGGACATCGCAGGGACACGGGATGAGTGGGATCGTGACCGCCTCATGGTTTGGTCGGCACTTCCTCCTTGAAGTCAACCATCAACTGCATGGTTTCGGTGAACAGGCCGGTGACGTCCTGGGTGAGGGGCGTCTTGCCCTGGGGGCCGAACCAGCGGTCGAAGATGCCCCGCTCCCTGGGCTGCTGACGCAGAAACCCCTGCATGTAACGGATCAGGGCCAGGTCCACCACCCGCTGAAAGGACGAATTGTTCTGGGGCAGCATGCAGGCGATGCCCTCCCTGGAGTAGGTGTCGGCCGAGACCATGAAGGGAGCCTGGCCGCCCTGTCGCTGCAACCAGGCATAGAGCAGCATGCCGTCGTCGGCGAAGGCATCGATGCGGCCTTGCTGCAGGGCCTCATAGCCCGCCTGGCGGTCCTTGAGCAGCACCACCGAGGCGGCCGGCTGACGGCTGGTCACCGCCAGGGCACTGGTGGTGCGTGGCAGGGCGCCCACCCGTTTTCCGGCCAGGGAGTCAGGAGAGGAGAGCCCAGAGCCCCGGGGCACGAGCAACTGGGTGCCGGTGATGCCATAACTCACCGAGAAATCCACCTTCTCATCGCGGCTCCAGGTGAAGCTGCTGGCATCGCAGACCAGGTTCACCGCCCCTGATTCCAGGCTGGAGAGGCGCTGGTCGGTCTCGAGGGGCACCAGCTTGAGTTTGATGGGACGGCCGGTCTGGCGCTCGATCTCCTCCCGGATCAGGTTCATCATGTCGATCGAGTAGCCCACCAGCTCCCCCTCCTCGTTCTGGTAGGCGAAGGGGAAGGCATCCCGGCTGGTGCCTCCCACCAGGACGCCCGAAGCCGCCACCGACTCCAGAAGAGATCCTGCAGAGGCCGGTGCCGCCAGAGCCAGACAGGTGAGGAGTTGAAGCAGCGGGAGCAGACGTTTGACCAGCAAGACTCGACTCACCAACAGGATTGAACTTGGATCAACATAGTCCAAAGCCTCAAATCAGAGGGCCTGAAAGTAAAGACCAGCCGCCAGAATCACATAGGCAGCCAGCAGCAGCACCCCCTCCAGCCAGTCGGAGCGGCCATCGAGGCTCACCAGATTGCTCACCAGCACCGCCGTGATCACCGCCACCAGCTCATAGAGCTCGAAACTGAGGTCGAGCGGATGTCCGAGCAGAGGCCCCGCCAGCACCAGCACCGGCACCACCAGCAGGGCCACCAGCAGAGTGGAGCCCATCGCGACGGACACCGCCAGGTCCATCTGATTCCGGCGCGCCATGGTGATCGCGGTGAGGAATTCCGCCGCTCCGCCCAGCAGCGGCAGCAGCACCACCCCCGTGAACAGATCCGTGAGCCCGAGCTGAGCCGTCACGGACTGCACCACCCCAAGGAAGATCTCCGACACCAGGGCCAGAGCTGTGGTGGCCCCGATCAGCACCAGCAGCCAGGGCATCGGGCTGACGGGGGACTCCTCATCGCGGCACTCCACCTCCGCCACCTCGTAGAGGGCCCGATGCGTGCGCAGCGAGAAGATCAGGGTCAGCAGGTAGACCAGCAGCAGCACCCAGGCCACGAACCCCGAGAACGCCACGGTGCGCTCCGGAGCCACGCCCGTGGAGATCACGGCGACGCTGGGAATCAGGATCGCCAGCACCGCCAGGGTCATGGCCGAGCCGTTCACCCGGGCCACCACGGGCTGGAAGCGCTGCTCGCTGCGTCCCAGCCCCCCCAGGAACATCGAGAGACCCAGGGCCAGCAGGAGATTGGCCATCACCGTGCCGGTGATGCTGGCCTTGACGATGTCCACCAGCCCCGGCCCGCAGGGCCACCAGGGCGATGATCAGTTCCGAGGCATTGCCGAAGACGGCATTGAGCAGGGCGCCAGTGGATGGGCCCAGCGCCACGGACAGTTTCTCGGTGGCCATGCTCAGCCAGATCGCCAGGGGCAGGATCGCCAGCCCCGAGCAGACGAACACCACGGTCTCGCCCCAGTGCAGCGTCTCAGCCGCCAGGGAGAGGGGAACCAACACCAGCAAGGCCGTGGCGAAGGTCCGACGTCTGATCATTCGAAGGACCCTTGCTGGCGCCATTCTGAGCCGATCCCAGCCGGTAGGCTCTGTCGGTCCGGAGAGGATTCCGCAGGGATGGAGATCGCCGGTTTCGCCACGTTCAACATCGCCATCGTGGTGCTGGCGATCGGGCGCTGGCTGAATCAGCGCCTAGCGGTGCTGCGCCAGTTCAACATCCCCGAGCCGGTCAGCAGTGGCCTGCTGGTGTGCCTGCTGCTGGCCCTGGTGCATGGGGTGAGCGGGCTGGAAATCAACTTCAACCTCGACACCAGGGATTTTCTTCTCCTCTATTTCTTCGCGACGATCGGTCTCAACGCCGACGTCAAGACGCTGCTGGCCGGTGGCCGACCGCTGCTGGTGCTGGTGGTCCTGACCGTGATCTTCATGATCCTGCAGAACCTCACCGGCGTCGGGGTCGCCGGACTGCTGGGTCTTTCTCCCCTCAAGGGACTGCTGGGGGGGTCGGTGTCCCTGTTGGGGGGCCATGGCACCGCCATCGCCTGGGCGCCCCGCTTCGCCCGGGATCACGGCATCGGCAACGCCCTGGAGATCGGCATCGCCTGCGCCACCCTGGGCCTGGTGCTGGCCTCGTTGATGGGAGGCCCCGTCGCCCGGTTCCTGATCCGCCGCCATCAGCTGCGCCCGGGTCCCGCCGACGGAGCGGGCGAGCGCGCCGACACCCCCGCCGATCCGCGACCGGTGGATTTCTTCAGCCTGCTGCGCACCCTCTTCTGGCTGAACATGAGCCTGGCCCTGGGGGACGTGCTGCATGAGGCCCTGAAGGCGATCGGCAGCAACCTGCCCCTGTTCGTCTGCGCCCTGTTCAGCGCGATTCTGATCACCAACACGGTGCCGCGACTGATGCCCCGCCTCATCTGGCCGGCCAGGACCCGTTCGCTCGCGCTGATCTCGGAGATCTCCCTGGGGATCTTCCTGACGATGTCGCTGATGAGCCTGCAGCTCTGGACCATCGCCGAGCTGGCAGGGCCGATCCTGATCATCCTGGCCGCCCAGTTCCTGGTGGCCGTGCTGTTCGCGGTGATGGTGGTGTTCCCCGCCATGGGCGGCAGCTACGACGCCGCTGTGATCTGCTCGGGCTTCGGCGGGTTCTCCATGGGGGCCACCCCAACCGCCATGGCGAACATGGCGGCCGTGACTCACCGCTATGGTCCGTCTCCCCAGGCCTTCATCATCGTGCCCCTGGTGGCGGGCTTCTTCGTGGACATCAGCAACGCCGTGGTGATCCAGCGCTTCCTCAACTGGCTGGGCTGAAGCGCCGGGTTCCCCAGGGGCTGCCGGTAGGGTGAGCGGTTGCAGCACAACCGCTCAGTGGAGACGAGATGACGATTGCCCTGGGGATCAACGGATTCGGTCGGATCGGGCGGCTGGTGTTTCGCCGCAGCTTCGAGATCGAGGGGATCGATGTGGTGGCGATTAACGATCTGATCGACCTCGATTACATCGCCTACATGCTCCGCCACGATTCGACCCATGGTCGCTTCCGCGGCGAGGTGGAGACCCATGACGGCCAGCTGATCGTCAACGGCAAGGCCATCCGGGTCACCTCCGAGCGCAATCCGGCGGCCCTGAACTGGGGGGCCGTGGGCGCCGATGTGGTGCTGGAATCCACCGGCCTGTTCCTCACCGACGCCTCGGCGAGGGCCCACATCGAAGCGGGCGCCAGGAAGGTGGTGCTCTCGGCCCCCTCCAAGGACGACACGCCGATGTTCGTGATGGGGGTGAACCACCACTCCTACGCGGGAGAGGACATCGTGTCCAATGCGTCGTGCACCACCAACTGCCTGGCCCCGATCGCCAAGGTGCTGCATAACAACTTCGGCATCCGCGACGGGCTGATGACCACCGTGCATGCCATGACCGCCACCCAGAAAACGGTGGATGGGCCCTCCGCCAAGGACTGGCGCGGAGGCCGCGGCGCCGGCCAGAACATCATTCCCTCCTCCACCGGTGCCGCCAGGGCGGTGGGCAAGGTGATTCCTGCCCTCAACGGCAAGCTCACGGGCATGGCCTTCCGCGTACCCACCCCGGATGTGTCGGTGGTGGATCTCACCGTGAATCTGGAGCGCCCCGCCAGCTACGACGCCATCAAGGACGCGATGAAAGCGGCCGCCGCGGGGCCGATGGCCGGGGTGCTGGGCTACACCGAAGACGAGGTGGTGTCGTCTGATTTTCTCGGTGAAACCTGCACGTCGGTGTTCGATGCCGGCGCCGGCATCGCCCTCACCGACACCTTTGTGAAGGTGGTGGCCTGGTACGACAACGAGTGGGGCTATTCCTGCAAATGCCTCGACCTCATCCGTCACATCAGCGCCTGAGGGGCTGGCGGATACGGGGATCTGCGGTTGATTGAGCCCTGCAGGTCCCCTGCACCGCATTCCCCGATGGAGTTCCCCACCCTGCTGGTCAGGCGCATGAGTCGCCCGCCTGGTCACGACCGGGCTCTGGTGCTGCGCAACCGCCAGGGCGGTGTGACCGGGGGGTATCACAACGCCAGACTGCTCAACCCCGAGCAGACCCGCGCCCTGATGGCCGACCATCACTGGGATGTGGTTCCCGGAATGGACGACCGAGGCCGCTGATCACTCAGCTGTGCAGCGAGCGCATCAGGCTCTGGAGATGGCGGCTCTCCAGCTGCAACACCCTGCGGGCGAACTCGGGGTCGCGCTCCAGCACCGCATCGAAGCCATCCACCGGAACCGCCAGCAGCCGTGTTCCCTCCTCCTCCGCCACGATCGTGTTCTCCGAGGAGCTGTGGCTGAGCACCTCCAGCTCATCGAGCACCTGGCCGGGCCGGAGAGGCTCGAGGCGGACAGCTCCGGCCTCCTGGTAACGGACCGCTGCCCGCCCGGCGATCAGCAGCAGCAGTTCGCGGCAGGTGTCTCCGGTTTCGGTGATCAGCTCGCCGGCGCCGAAGCGGCGCAGCTCCGAGGCCGCGGCCAGCTGCTCCAGGCTGGCGTGACTGGTGCCACGGAAGAAATCACTGGCGGCCAGGTGGGCGCGCATCTCCAGCTCCGGCAGATCCACGAGTTCAGGCAGCGGCGCTGCTGGCTGGACCACAGCCCTGATCACCTCCGCCAGCGGCACAGGCGCTGTGGCGGGATCGAGGCCACTGGCCAGCAGGCGGGCCCGGCCGGGATCAAGCCTGGCCAGGAGGAAGAGGGCGGCGGCCCGCAGCAGCGGCGTGCGCTCCTGAAGCAGATCCTCCAGGCTGGTGAGGGTATCGGCGAGGGGACAGGCCGGCGGCTCCTGTGCAGCACCTGACGGCTCCTGTTGCAGCAGCGCCAGCACCGGCGCTGAGAGTTCCCGCTCCCAGTCGCCTTCGGCCAGCAACTCGGGCAGATTCACCGGCCTGAGGGCGTGAAGCCTGGCGGCCCACTGCAGCGCTTCAGGCTGCACCTTCAGCTCAGAGAGAACGCCCAGCATGGCGCGCAGGCTCAAGTCCTGGCGCTGCAACAGAGAATCGGCCAGGAGATCACGCACCTGAGGCTGATCCGCCAGCACCGGCTGCAGCAGGCTCACTCGGGCCTGCCTCAGCTCGGAAAAGCGCGGCAGCATCGCCTCCAGCTTCTGGAGGGAACTGGTGCTGGGGGCGAGGCCTTCGAGCACGCTGGCCTCTTCATCCGGGGTGATCGAGTACTGGCTGCGCAGGCTGCGGATCGCTGCGGGATCGGCCTGGCGGCTCTTGAGCAGCATCAACCGCTCGAGCGATTTTGTGTAGCCACTCAGGCGAACCTGATCCTCGAGGCTGCGACGACCGTCGGGATCCAGCAGGTCGGGGTTCTCCACGCCCACCGATTCGAGCAGCAGGCTGTGCTCCTCGTCGGTGATGCCGATCTCTCGCCTCATCTGGCTCAGCACCTCGAGACTGCTGGAGGCATTGGCGTAGCCCTCCTGCAGCGCCTCGCGCACCACCTCCTTGTACACCTGCTGACGTTTCTCGCGGGTGAAGCCCGGCAGCACCTTGGCGAGCACATACACCTCATGGGGGCTGAGGTCGGCCAGCTGACGGCCATCGAGGTAGCGCCCCACATCGAGATCGAGCTTCTCCAGCTGGCGGCGGAAGCGGCTGGCCAGGTTCTCGCGCTGGTGCAGATCGGCGCTGCGCTCCCAGGAGCGGTAGAGCCAGAGGCTGCTCACCGCCACCACCACGGCATCGAAGAGGGTCTGCACCCAGGCGGGCAGCAGCAGCAGCAGCGGCCGCCCGGAGAAGAGAAAGAAGAAGTTGAACACCAGAAACGTGGCCACCACGAACACGTGATGGCGGCTCCAGCGGCTGCGGCCCTCGATCCAGCGGCCCAGGCGCACCCCCAGCCAGGTGAAGAGCCCGAGCACCAGCGGCACCGCCACCAGCCGCGGCACATTCAGGCTCTGGCCGAAGAGGAACAGTCCAGGTCGCAGCAGCAGCGACAGCTGATCGCTCTGGCGCAGCCAGGCCCCCGAGAAGTAGTAGTCCCAGGTGCCGGCGTAGAGGTAGTAGTAGAGGAAATAGCCGACCACCAGGCCCACGTAGGCATAGCGCTCGAAGCTGAACTGCCTGGTGCTGAGCCGCGTCCAGTACATGCGCTCGGCGTCGATGTCGATGCAGGGCTGCTGGCAGGCCACGCAGGCACTCTGTTCACTGCCGTCGGGGAGCACGGTGCGGCACATCGACTGGGTGATCGGTTTCTCGCTCAGGTGGGCCTTGCTGCCGAGCAGGCCCGCCGGGGTGGAGTAGACGCTCTGCACCGGCGCCATCGGGCAGAAGTACTGGCACCAGGCCTTGCCGCCGTAGAGCCAGCCCACGCTGATGGCCGCGGCGATCGTGAACAGCAGCCAGCCGGCCAGCACCAGGCGGTCGGCATTGAAGAAGAGGATGCGCCCGCAGAGGCCCACGAACAGCCAGCCGAACTGGAGCTGGGAGTAGTGACGGGCCAGCCAGGAGTCGTCGGCCACCTTGGCCAGCTGCTGGCGGCGCTCACCGGTGCGCGGGTTGACCTTGGTGCGCTGACGCTGCCGGCCCAGGGCCCGGGGGATCTGGGAGAGGAAGGAGAGCGGGCAGACCCGGCGCCAGAGCTCGTGGCCGAACAGCATCAGGATCAGCACCGCCGCCGGCACCACCACCCCCCAGAAGGCGGTGGTGCCGAGGGGATAGGGGGTCTCGCTGAGGCAGACGTCTTGCACCGACACGCAGGTGTCGGGCAGGCGCAGGGGGCTCCAGGGGTGATCCGCCTCGGTGAAGCGGGGCGTCCAGGGGTCGTAGAAGAGCGAGGCGATGATCAGCAGCCAGGCACTGGTGAGAATCCAGCGGATGCCATGCATCCGTGCCTCAGACACCTCAAAGGCCATCAGGCGGGGCCACACTGGCGCGAACCCTAGATGGACCGCCCTGACCCTGCCTGCCTCCCACCGCTGCCGTGCCCTGCCGGCCGTTCTGGGCCTGGCGCTGGTGGTGCTGCCAGCGCTGCTGCCCCGCGCCCTGGCCCAACCTGCAGCGGCCACGATCCCCCTGCCGGACCCCCGGGGCCAGACCCTGCTGCTGCAGAGCGTCGATCGCGCCGACTACGGACCGCTGGCAGAGCAGTTCCTCACCCAGGCCAACCTGGCCTACTGCGGCGTCGCCAGCATGGTGATGGTGCTCAACAGCCTGGCGGTGCCGGCCCCGGCGGCGGCGGGTTACGGCAGCTACCGCTTCTGGACCCAGGAGAACGTGTTCGAGGCCGCCGCCACCAAGGCGGTGCTGAGCCCTGAGGTGGTGGCCCGCCAGGGGATGACCCTGCAGGAGCTGGGGGATCTTCTGGCCAGCCATGGGCTGCAGGCTCGGGCCATCCACGGCGATCGACTGAGCCTTCCCCAGTTCCGCCTGCTGGTGCGCAGCAACCTCAGCCAGAGCAGTGATCGCCTGCTGGTGAACTATGACCGCAAGGCCCTGGGCCAGGCCGGCGGCGGCCACATCTCCCCGCTGGCCGCCTACAACGCCTCCACAGATCGGGTGCTGATCCTGGATGTGGCCCGCTACCGCTACCCGTCGGTGTGGGTGCCCCTGGCGGATCTCTGGCGGGCGATCCGCACCACCGACAGCAGCTCGGGCCGCAGCCGCGGCGTGGTGGTGGTGCGGCGGATCTGAGGGCGTTACAACGCCTCTGTCTGCAACGCCACGGTCCGTGGCGACACGGCCTGTGCTGCGCCCGAAGGCTCCTGCCCGCTTCCGGCTGAACCCGGCGAGGCGGTTGCTCACCCTGCTGGGCGCACTCTGCGCTGCCGCCCTGATCCACACGCCCCCAGCCATCGCCGTGCCGCTGATCCCCGACTCGGCCAGCGGCGCGGGGTCTGAAGACGAGACCTGGACTGGGGCCATTCGGCAGCAGCCAGGCGATGGTCCACCGGCGGCGGCCCTGCTGGCGCCGCTCAATCTGGCCCCCGCGTCTCCTGCGGCGCCCCCCAGGCCCGAGCGGCCGGCAACGATTCCCCCCGTGGTCGCGGTGGGCGATCTTGCGCTTCATGAGCAACCACCGGGGCCTGGCGAGGCTGCCGCCAGACCGCCTGAGCCGCTGCATTACCCCCTGGCCCGCCCCGCCAGCGAGCAGGACCCCTGGGGCTGGCGTTACGCGAGCGCCCGCGGGGCCTGGCGCATGCACACCGGAGTGGATCTGGTCGCGCCAGAGGGCACCGCCGTGCTGGCCGTGAACGGAGGCCGGGTGCAGCGGGTCGATGTGATTTCGGGCTATGGCCTCACGGTGCTGATCGACCACGGTGGCGGCTGGTCGAGCCTCTATGCCCACCTGCTGGAGGCCAGCGTGAGCGCGGGCGAGAGCCTGCGGGCCGGGCAGCCCCTGGGTCTGGTGGGCCAGAGCGGCAATGCCAGCGGCCCGCACCTGCATCTGGAGCTGCGCCAGCGGCAGCCGCAGGGACTGGTGGCGGTGGACCCCACACCGCTGCTGCCCGCGCCTCCCTCCGCTGGTCCCATCGCCGGTGACCTGCGCCCCTGAGCGCTGCTGATCAAGCTCAGTCGACCACTGGTCAACCCGCCTCGGAGCCGGTACCGTCCGGCGCAATTGGCCGGGTGGATGGATGCCGTTTCATGCTGTTACTGCCGCTCGCGCCATTCCGCGGTTGCTCGGGGCAACCCTGGCCCTTGGGGCCACGTCCTGGCTGACACCCGCTGCTGAAGCCAATCAAGCGGGCCAGTCGCAGGTGCTCACAGCCATCCGCCAGGTGTGGCCCGCTGCGCACCACGAGTCGGCCATCCGGCTGGCGCGCCTGGAGAGCGGCCTCTCCCCCACCGCCCGTGGCTGTGCCGGGGCCTGCCTCGGCCTGTTCCAGATCCACTACTCGGCCAACCGTCAGCTGATGGCCGCGATGGGCATCCACACGCCGGACCAGCTGCTGGATCCGGTCGTCAACAGCACCGTGGCCTATCGCCTGTTCCGCGAATCGGGCTGGAGCCCCTGGGGCGGTCAGCCCTGAGCGCTCGGGCTTGCCAGGGGAAGACACGTGTCGTCAGGGATGATCCGGATCACCCATCGATGTCCGCCGGTTTTCGGAACGACAGACGTCGCTGCGTTTTCTCACCAGATTATTGCGTGGCCTCAAGCACTCGACTATGGCCGCGGATTTGCCGGTGAAACGGCTGAAAGACGAACTCAAAATGCTCGCCACCAGCAACCTCATCTCGAACCCTGTATTTTGCTAAAAGCTCTAGAAATTCCTCAACGTCCACCACAACTCACTACCAATCACCACCCTGGAGGTGATCGATGAGCTGATCACCCTGGCCAAGCAACTCGACGCCCTCGCCAACAACAACAGCAACACCGAGGACAGCGCCAGGATGAGCGTGATGGTGAAACGCATCTTCAACAGTTCCGGTTACACCTGAGACACCGGTGGCATTGGCTTAAGCCGCCGCTCCATCTCCTTGGCTACCCGCGCCGTCTACTCCTTCACTGGCTTCCCCGGCACTCCCGAGCGCCATCTCTACCTCCACCACGACGGCTACCCCACCGGCGCCGCGTGGCGCTTCGCCACCGCCCTGCGCCACAGCCAGGAGGCCTCCTCGTTCCTCGCCTCCTTCCTGAGCACCCAGCCCAGGGCGGAAGTGCTCAGCGGGGCGGAGCAGTCCGCCGATGCCGAGTACCGCTACCAGGTGCGGCTGCTGGAGCGCAGCGATACCCGCCTGCAGGTGGCCTGCTGGCGCCGGCTTCCGGAGGGCTCCAGCTGGCAGCCCCGTTGCGGGCCCGTGCCCCTGGCGGTGTTCATCCAGCGCTTCCTGCCGGGGGAGCTGCCGTGATCAGGCCGAGCGTGCGCTCACAGCGCCGCAGGCCCTCGGCGCAGTCACCCCGCATCAGCAATCCGGCGCCGCCCCAGAGCAGCCGTTGCGGCAGATCGAGGGCTCCCGCACCCAGCTCCCGCAAGGGCTCGAAGCCCAGCCGGCGGAAGTAGCGCACCAGGCGGCGGTGCTGGTGCTCGTCGTCGCGGATGGCCAGCAGCGCGGCGCGGCGGCAGGGGGTGTGCTCCAGCGCCCAGGCGAAGGTGGCGGCCCAGATCAGCGGACCCACCAGGGCTGCGGCCGGCTCGCCGCGCGGCACCTGGATGCGCAGGGTGTCGAGATGGAGGCCATCGGGCAGCGGAATCGCCCAGCCCTTGAGCTCCCCCAGCAGCAGCGGCGGCTGCTCCGCCCGGGGGCGCGCCACCGCCACCCGCAGGCCCCGCACCCCCGCCAAGTCCTGCACCTGCAGCCGCAGCAGCAGGCTGCGCTCCCGTGCCTGCCGCTCCAGCTCCTCCAGCGTCAGCATGGGGGTCAGGCCGGCGGCGGCGGGAAGGGCTCGGCGGCCAGCACCGCCTCCAGGGGGAGCGGTCCGTGGATGTGGGGGAAGCATTCGCCGCTCTCCGGGGCGGGCTCCCAGCGCAGCGGCGCGCCCAGGCGCCGGGGGTCGATGGTCAGCAGCAGCACCTCCTCCGCATCGGTGTAGAAGCGGTCGAAGGTGGCCTCCACCTGATCGGCCCCGCTGGCATGGATGAAGCCCACCTCCTGCAGCGACTGGCCGCGGGTCGAGCGCTCGTACAACCCGCGGGCTTTGGCCTGGCGCCATTCCCCGGCCAGGGCCAGGTGGTAGATCCACTGCTCAGAGCGCCAGGGCCGCCGTGGCGCCCAGGGCTCGGCCATCACCGCGGCCAGATCGGCCCCCTGCAGGAAGCGCTGCAACCAGTCCTGCAGCGGCGCCAGATCGCCCAGCTGGTCGAACCCCTCCGGATCGGCGAGTCGGAACTGGCGCACGAAGGGCAGCAGGGCCAGATCGGCCAGGGACGCCCGCCCCCCCACCAGCCAGCCGCCGGTCCCCAGGGCGGCGCTCCAGGCCCGCAGGATCGCCAATGCAGCGCAGCGGTGCTGCTCCCGGTCGTCCCCGGGATGGCGGTGGGCGTACTTGAAGCGGTCGAGGTGGTGCTTGAAAGCCCCGTCGTTCTCGGCGATCAGGGCGTCGATCCGGGCCCGCTCCCCGGCGGCGGCGCCATCCGCTCCCCCCTCAGCCCCGTGTCGCCGCAGGTCGCCGGGGTCGTGGCGCTCCAGGGCCCAGGCCATCACCGCCAGGCTGTCCGGCAGCACCCGGCCGGCCCCGTGGGGACCGGCGTCCGCCTCCGGCGGCAGCACCAGGGCCGGCA
>NZ_JAYGIA010000106.1:0-14460 GCF_034931165.1 Synechococcus sp. BA-124 BA4
CGATCGCCCTGCCGCCCGGGGCCGGTGCCGCCCATCTGCACCAGCTCACCCACCGGCGCGGCCACACGCTGCTGCTGCTCGTCGGCCCCCGGGCCGATCCGGCGGCACCCACGGCGCTGCGGGCCGAGCTGGAGGTTGTCCCTGGGGATTCACCGCTCGTTGAAGCCGTGAAGTCTCTCCGGCTGGAGGAGAGTTCCGGGCTGGGCCTCGGCCCCCTCACCCTGCTGGCGGTGCGGCCCGACGGCTTCATCGGCCTGAGGGCCGACACCGACCACCGGGAGGCGCTGGGGCGGTACCGGCAGCTGGTGCGGGGCCAATGATCCAAGCAACGCGATGCCCAACCGTGCCTTCCACCCCGCGCCCTTGGGTGGCCCTGCTGGCCTCCGTCTGCATCGCCCTGCCCAGCGGCAGCCTGGCCGGTGAACAGACGCCGGCAGGGCAGCGTTCGGTGCTCGAGCTCTACCGGCACCTGCATGCCAATCCCGAACTGAGCCTCCAGGAGACCCGAACGGCCTCTCTGATGGCCGCGGAGGCCCGGGCAGCGGGATTCGAGGTCACCGAGAACGTCGGGGGCACCGGCGTGGTGGCCCTGCTGCGCAACGGTCCAGGACCGGTGGTGATGATCCGCACCGACATGGATGCCCTGCCGGTGAGTGAGGCCACCGGCTGGACATTCGCCTCCACGGTGAGATCGACCAACCAGGACGGTCAGCCTGTCGGAGTGATGCATGCCTGCGGGCATGACACCCACATGGCGGCCTGGGTGGCCACGCTGCGACGCCTTGCCCAGGAGAAGACCACATGGTCGGGCACGCTGATGATGGTGGCTCAGCCGGCCGAGGAGCTCGGGCGCGGGGCGGTGATGATGCTCGACGATGGCCTCTTCCGGCGCTTTCCGAAGCCGGATGTGGTGCTGGCGTTTCACAACAGCGCCTCCCTGCCGGCCGGGGTGATCGGGGTCAGCGAGGGTTATGCCTTGGCCAATGTGGATTCCGTCGACATCCGCGTGAGGGGGAAGGGTGGGCATGGCGCCTATCCCCACACCACGCGCGACCCGATCGTGCTGGGCGCCAGGATCGTGCTGGCGCTGCAGACCCTGGTGAGCCGGGAGATCAATCCGCTGGAACCCGCGGTGGTGAGCGTGGGCAGCTTCACGGCGGGTACCAAGCGCAACGTCATTCCCGACGAGGCGCTGCTGCAGCTCACGGTGCGCAGCTACAAGCCCGAGATCCGGCAGCAGCTGCTGGAGGGCATGGCCCGCATCGCCAGAGGCGAAGCCATCGCCGCCGGCGTTGCTGAGGATCGGATGCCGGAGGTCACGATCACGAAGGACTCCACGCCCGCCACCTACAACACACCCGAGCTGGTGCAGCGCTTCCGGGAGCTGATGGTGTCCCGGGTCGGCAAGGACAGGCTTCTTGCCGTGGATCCGGTGATGGCCGGTGAAGACTTCGGCCGCTATCGCCTCAGTGATCCGTCCATCCAGAGTCTGATCTTCTGGGTCGGGGGGGTGCCCGCCGAGCCGTGGCAGAAGCACCGCTCAACCGGTGCGTCGCTGCCGTCCCTGCATAGCCCTGAATGGGGGCCGGATTATCAGGCCGTGATCGAAACGGCCACCGATTCGCTCACCACCCTGGCGCTGGATCTCTTCAACCGTCCCGCTCCAGCCAGCCGATCGTGAGATCGTTCGGATCCTCCTGGAGATAGAGATAGCCGCTGCCATCGGCCATCACGATGGCCCGGTAGTTGTAGGGAACCCCTTCGCTGTCGCGCTGCACCACCATGGCCAGGCAGTCGGCGTTCACCTCGATCGTGCCGCTGTAGGAGGCCGTCTCTACCCTGCCGGCATAGCTGCTCAGGGCCACGCCCTGTACGGCGCCACCGCTCCAGGTTTCGCGCTGCACCACCGCGTTGGGCCTCCAGCCGCCGTTCCAGCTCAGGCCCTGCTGCTGGCTGAGCACCGTTCCCGCCAGCGTTGTGGAGGTGCAGGCCGCATCTGTCTGCTGGCGCCAGATTCCGGTGATGGTGCTGCCGGCAGCCAGGCTCAGGCTGTAGCGGGGGCGGCCGATGGAATCCAGCACGGCCTCGGCCTCATCGCGTCCTGTAGGGCCGGCATCCGGCGTGATGCGCTCCAGCCGCACCCGGCAGGTCCCGATCGGCCGCCACGTGCCGGTGTAGCGGAACTGCAGGAACGTCTGGCCGCTGCGCTCGAACACCGTGCCCTCGACCGTGCCGTCGGCCGTCCAGCGCTCCTGCCTAAGCCGGGCCAGGGGCTTCTGATCAGCGCCCTGGCCCCGCCACCCCTGCTCAAGCACCACGTGGCGGGCCGCTGGGGAGGACGGGCAGGAGGCGTGCTTCGGGGCGGCCCGGCCCGGCAGTGGCAGAAGCGAGGCCGCCAGGGCCAGCAGAGCCAGCGAGACCGGGGGGCGGAAGCAAGCCGGAACGGAGGGCATCGAACGACCTCCCATCATCCGCTCAGGTTAGTGGCGGGTTCTGGCCATCAACGAGGTCACGGTGGCCTGTCTGATCCGATCCAGCCGCTCTGGGGTGATCCCGCTGGAGTGTTCCGCGCGCGCTGACGCCAGTGGCGGGCGATGTCGATCCGCCGGGCCATCCAGGCGCTGCCAGTGCCGGTCACATGCTCCAGAAACCGCTCCAGTCCGGCGATGCGGCCCGGGCGGCCGATCAGGCGCGGATGGATCCCCACCGAGAGCATCGACGGACGCTGTTCACCCTCCCGCGCCAGCCAGTCGTACGCCGCGATGCAGTAGGTGGCGAAGTCGTCCCCCTGCACGAAGCTGCCGCCGGCCATGAAGCGCATGTCATTGGTGTCGAAGGCATAGGGCAGCACCACATGCTCGCGGCCCGCCACCGCCACCAGATAGGGCAGATCGTCGTCGTAGGCGTCGGAGTCGTAATCGAAGCCGAACTCCTCCACCAGCAGGCGGCGCGTGTGGGGTGAGGCCGCCCCCTTGGTGTGCCAGCCCAGCGGCCGCGTGCCACAGGCCCGCTCGATCGCGTCCACCGCGGCGGCGATCACCTCCCGTTCCCGCTCCACCGTCATGCCGGCATGGCGCTCCCAGCGGTAGCCATGGGCGGCCACCTCATAGCCGCGCCCGGCGGCGTCGCGGCCCAGCCAGGGGGCGCGGTCCATGGTGCGGCCGGCGGCACTCACGGTGCAGGTGGCGCCGAAGCGCTCCAGCAGCCGCACCAGGCGCCAGTAGCCGGCGCGGCTCTCGTAGGCGAAGTGGGAGGAGAGAGCCGGATTGGGCGCTCCGGTCACCGGCTCCACGATCTCGTACATGGCTTCGTTGGTCTCGTCGCCGTAGGCGAGGGAGAGTTCCGCGCCGGCCTCGAGGTTCATCACCAGCGACACGGCCACACGGGCCCCTCCCGGCCAGCAGGGGTCTGGAGGGGCGTCGCCGTAGCCGCGCAGGTCGATCGCCAGGGAATCGGGGCTCATGGCGCGGCCCCCCCAGGCCGCTGCTGGCGCTGCCAGATCGTGAGGGCCGCCAGCAGCGCCATACCGCCGCACACCAGAGCGAACAGGAAGGGCGCCGCCGGACTGGAAGCCGTGAGCTCACCGCCGAGGAACGACACGATCGCCGCGGCCAGGGTGAACACCGCTGTGGAAAAGCCCATCACCCAGCCCTGCTCCTCGGCTGAGGCGGCCCGTGAGTAGGCCGCCAGCAGCGTGGGATAACCGATCCCGTGCAGGGCACCCGCCGGCAGCAGCAGGGCCAGGGCCAGCGGGCCCGACGGCACCGTCACGAAGGCCGCGATCACGCCGCAGAGCAGCAGCGCCACCCACCCCAGCAGCGCGCGGGGCGCCAGGCGGGCGTTGAGGGGCTCCACCAGCAGGCCGCTCGCCAGGGCGAGGCCGGCGCCCAGCAGGAACATGGCCAGGCTGGCCGCCTGGGTGCCGTAGCCGAAGCGTGCCGTGAGGCTGTCGGCGGAGAACACATAGAACCCCATGAAGCAGAGCATGTAGGGGAAGTACACGGCGGTGACCCGCAGCACGGCGCGACGCTCCAGGCCGCGGGCGAGCAACCGCCACACCTCCAGCGGGCTGAGCCGCAGCGGCGCCAGGGCCTGGCGGGCATCGCGGAAGCTGAGGGCGATGAACACCAGCGCCAGCAGGCAGAGCGCGCCGCCCACCACGAACGGAAGGGTGGGCGAGGCCCATGGGCCCAGGAGTGCGGGATCGGAGAACACACCGCCGATGATCGGGCCGATCACCAGGCCGCCGCTCACGCCCACGTTGGCCAGGCCGAGGTTGCGGGTGCTTTCGGCCTCGCTGCGGGCCAGGTCGATCATCGCCGCCGCGGCGATCGGTTGGGTGCCGGCCGTGAAGCCGGTGATGGCCCGCGAGGCCACCAGCAACGGGAAGCTCCGCAGGGGGATCGCGGCGGCGGCCAGGGCGTAGCCGGCGAAGGCGCCCAGCAGGCAGATCAGGATGCCCCGCTTGCGGCCGATGCTGTCCGAGAGGCGGGCCACGTAGATCGAGCCGAACAGCCAGGTGAGGAAGAAGGTGCCGATGGCGATGCCTTTAGAGGACCTGCGCCTGGGATCGGGAGGTGGCCTCCGGCAGGAAACCCGAGCCGGCCTTGAGCAGCAGCGTGTCGAAGATCGGGAAGGCCAGCCCCTGGCCCATCACATCCACGAAGCACACCACCATCAGGGCGAGCACGGCGAGCCTGAGGGCTGGGCTCGAGGGCCCGGGGATGGCGGCGCCGCTCATGCTCACGATGGAGGGTGGGGTGGATCGTCCCATCGTGTTCACGGCCTGGGCATCTGGCTACGAGAGGTGACAACGCTCTGAAGTTCCCCAGGCAGGTGCGGTGGGACCCCTGAGCGCAGGAGGCCCCGCGGTGCCGCCGCCGGGCATGGAGATCGCGCCATCCGGCCGTTGTGGCCAGCGCTGCCAGGGCGCTTTGGGCTGACTAGTTTTCGCTCAGATGATCCGGCTGCTTTCCGCCCCATGGATTCCCTTCTCGAGCGGCTGCTGGATGCTGCACCGGTCAACATCAACGTGGTGGACGCCGAGGGGCGGATCCTCTACATCAACGAGGCCACGGCTGCCTGCCTGGGACGATCCAAGGCGGAGCTCCTGGGGGGCTCGGACCGGGATCTCCTTCCTCCCGAGCAGTTCGAAGCCATCCGGGAAACGGATCGGGAGGTGCTGCGCACCGGCAAGCCGGCGCGCACACGCATCCGCCTCGACTTCCCCACCGGGGGAAAGCTGATGATCGACCAGAAGTTTCCCCTGACGCTGCCGGACGGCTCCATCGCGGTTGGAGGGATCGCCATCACGCTGGACGACGACTGATCGTTGCGGCCTCCGGCTTCACCCGTTCGAAGGCCGACCAGATTCGCAGGCTTGCGGCGGTGCCGTGGTCTGCACTGCAGTGGCCCATGATCCGGCGCCCACCCCCCGTTACCCCAACCTGCCCGTGAGCGAACCTGACCCCTCGGCCATCCTGGCCATCGCCAGCGGTTATGGCGTGTCCAAGGCGCTGCTCACGGCCGTTGGGCTCGGACTGCACACGCGGCTGGCGGCCGGGCCGATGACGTGCGAAGCGATCGCTGCCGCCTTCGAACTGCAGCCCCGGCCAGCCCGCGACTTTCTCGATCTGCTGGTGTCGGTGGACATGCTGGCCCGTGAGGGAGACGGGCCCCAGTCGCTCTATGGCAACACACACGCCACTGCTCGTTTTCTGGATCGCGGCCAGCCGGACTACATCGGTGGGCTGCCGGAGATCTGGGAGCTGCGCGACTACCGCTTCTGGGCCGACCTCACCGAGGCCCTGCGCACCGGCCTGCCCCAGAACGAGGCGAAGCATGCCGGCACACCGTTCTTCGAGGCGATGAACGCCGATCCGGAGCGGCTGGAGGCCTTCATGAACGCCATGAACGGCTCCTCGATCCGCAACTTCCAGGCTCTGGCGAGGGCGTTCCCCTTCGGCTCCTACGACACGCTCACCGACATCGGCGGAGCCGACGCGCTGCTGTGCCGTGAGGTGGCCGCCGTGCACCCAGCCATCCACTGCGTGAGCTTCGATCTGCCGCCCGTCACGCCGATCGCCGATCGCCGGATCGCCGCGGCCGGTCTGGGGGAGCGGATCCACGCCGTGTCCGGTGATTTCTTCGCGGACCCCTGGCCGCCGGCGGAGCTGATCACGATGGGGATGATCCTCCACGACTGGAACCTGGAGCGGAAGCAGACCCTGATCCGCAAGGCCTACGACGCGTTGCCGGAGCGGGGGGCGCTGATCGCGATCGAGGCCTTCATCGACGACGCCCGCCGCCACAACACCTTCGGGCTGTTCATGTCGCTGATGATGCTGATCGAGTTCGGCGACGCCTTCGACTTCACGGCGGCCGAGTTCCGCCTGTGGTGCTCCGAAGCTGGCTTCAGCCGCTTCGAGACGATCCCGCTGGAGGGGCCCTCCAGCGCCGTGGTGGCCTACAAGGATCCCCGCTGAGGCGGCTCGGCCCCCAGGGTGGGCAGGAACCGGGGCGGTCGGCGGTGCCGGGTGGCCTGCTCGAAGGCAAAGGCGTAGCCGAGCAGCTTGCCCTCCTGCCAGGGCCCGGCGAAGAACGAGAGCCCCACCGGCAGGCCCTGCACCTGGCCGGCGGGCACGGAGATGTGGGGGTAGCCCGCCACGGCGGGCGGCGTGGAGCAGCCGCCTGGAAGGATGTGATCGCCCACCAGCGGATCGATCACGAAGGGCGGCGAGCCTTCGGTGGGGGCGATCAGCGCCTCGAGCCGGTGCTCGCGCAGGGCCCGGTCGATGCCATCGGTGCGGCTCAGCCGGCGCAGCTCCGCCATCACCTGAAGGCAGGCCGGCTCGCCTGGGTCGCCCTTGGTCTGAGCCTGCTCCAGGAACTCCTGCTGGAAATACGGCATCACCGCGGCGGCATGGTCGCGGTTGAAGCGGATCAGCTCCTCCAGCGAGCGCACCGGTGCCAGCGGATGGCTCTGCAGGTAACTGTTGAGGTTGGCCTTGAGGCCGTAGCGGAAGAGTTCCAGCTCCAGCTCGCCGAAGAAGGGCAGCGCGCTGGCGCGCACCGGATCGATGATCTCGGCACCCAGATCCTTGAGCTGGGCGATCGCCTGCTCGATCACCGCATCGCTTCCCTCGTGCTGGCCGAAGCACTCCCGCGCCACCCCCAGGCGGGCCCCCTGCAACGCCGCCGGGTCGAGGAAGGCGCCGTAGTCCGGGGGGCGGTGCTCATCGGCGGGGTCGGTGGCGGGGTCATCGGGGTCGCGGCCGGCCAGCGCGTTGAGCAGCAGGGCCACTTCGGCCACGCTGCGCGCCATCGGCCCTGCGGTGTCCTGCGGATCGGCCACCCCGATCACCCCGGCGCGGCTGATCAGGCCCACGGTGGGTTTGAGCCCCACCACGGCGTTGCTGGAGGCCGGCCGCACGATCGAGCCATCCACCTCCGCACCGATCGCCGCCGTGCACAAACCCGCCGCCACCGCCACCGCCGAGCCGGAGCTGGAGCCCAGCGGACTGCGATCGAGCACGTAGGGGTTGCGCACCTGGCCGCCACGGCTGCTCCAGCCACTGCAGGCGCGGGTGGAGCGCATGTAGCCCCACTCGCTCATGTTGGTCTTGCCGAGCAGCACCGCACCGGCCTGCCGCAGGCGGGCCACCACGGCCGCATCCCGCGGCGCGATGTTGCCCACCAGGGCCAGCGACCCGGCGGTGGTCATCATCCGGTCGGCGGTGTCGAGGCTGTCCTTCACCAGCACGGGAACCCCATGCAGCGGGCCGCGGGGGCCGCGCTCCTGGCGCTCCCGATCCAGGGCGGCGGCGATCGCTTCGGCGTCGGGATTGATCTCGATCACCGCGCGCAGCGTGGGCCCCGCGGCATCGAGCGCCGTGATGCGCTCGAGGCAGGCCTGGCACACCGCCAGGGCGGTGCAGGCGCCCTGCTCGAAGGCGTCCTGGAGCTCGGCGATGCTGCAGGTCGCCAGGTCGAGGCTCATGGCTTGCGGATGGTCAGGACGGCTGGGGGGCCTGACAGTTGTCTAGCTGGGCGTCGCTGCCCTCAGCGCCGGCTGCCTCGCCGGGGCCCTGGTTCTCCAGCGCCCGGTCGCCGCTGACCAGAGCGTGGACTGCTGGATGAACACCAGCCAGCAGACCTGCACGGCCAGACCCTGGGGCCAGGGGGGCTTCGAGATCAGCTTCAGCCGTGGTGCGATTTTCCGCTTCGTGCCCGCCGGTCCTCCCACCACCGACAAGCGGCCGATGCGCGATGAGCAGGGCCGCCTCTGGCTGATGAGCGGCCACCACAGCTTCGAGCTCTTCGAACAGGGCGGCGATGGCAACCGGATCTCCGTGTCCCGCGTGCGCAGCCAGGGCGCCCCGGCGATGCGTCACCAGGCCCACAGCAAAGTGAAGCTCAGCGGCCACGGCCAGCCCACCGTGACCCTCTAGGCCAAGCCGAACTACGGCTCCGCGATCGCCGGCTTGGGCGTGTCGGGCGAGAGGCTCGACAAGCTCGCGTGCACCTCCAACAGCCAGGGCACCTGGTGCCGGGTGGGCTACCCCGGTCAGAGCGGCCGTGTGCTCTGGGCGCCCAGCGGGTCGCTGATCTTCCTCGGCGACGGGGAATGAGCCCTCGCTAACCTACCGCTACCGCTCCCTTGGGGCCGGGTAGGTTGACCATGACAGGGTTGCTGGATGCTGTGGAGGATCCGGGATTCGCTGATGGTCCTGAGGGATGGTGAATCCACGAACGATCCTCCGCCTATCCAGGCTTTCTGGCGGAATTTCGCCAGCATCTCAGCCGTGGCGCCGCCTTCCCAGCGATCGCGGCAGCCGGGGTTGCCTGGTGGGGGCTGGCCAGGTGGATGAACAGAAAGACCTGAGGCCCTGCCATCGATTCAGGCACTGCAGCAAACCGCAAGCTTGAACAGCAGACCCGCGTGCATCGCGATCGGCATGATGTTTTCATGAACCTCTCCGCGCGGATCGCCCTCCTCGCCCTGGCTGGGGCCATCGCCACCGGCAGCGCCTACAGGCTGCAGGGCCAGAGGATTGATGAGAACGGGATCCTGCATGAGCCATTCGCGCTGGTCCCGATCACCTACCTCCTGATCGCCGTCTCCGGCTTGAGCGCGGTATTGAGTGTGGCCTGTCGGAAGCAATGACGCCTCTGACAGCCCTCAGCCTGGCTGCCATCCGCTTCCGATGACGATCCGCCATCTCGCCCTGAGCGGCTACCGCTCCCTGCAGAACGTGGTGCTTCCCCTCGACCGGTTGACGCTGGTGACGGGGGCCAACGGCAGCGGCAAGTCGAATCTGCAGCGGGCCCTGAACCTGATCGTCGCCGCTGCCCGCGGTGAGATGGTGGGGGCCCTGGCCCGGGAGGGGGGCCTGCCGGCGGTGATGTGGGCCGGCCCGGAAAGGCTGAGCCGGGAGATGCGGCAGGGGGAGCGGCGGGTGCAGGGCGGCCCTCGCCAGCAGGCGGTGCGCCTGCGTCTGGGCTTCGCGGCTGATCCCTTCTCCTATGCGATCGAGCTGGGCTACCCCCAGGAGCGGCAGACGGCCTTCGCGCTCGATCCGGCCCTGAAGGGCGAATGGATCTGGGCCGGTGGCAGCTTTCATCCCCGCGCCGTGCTGAGCAGCACCCGGGGCCAGGACGATCCCGACCGGAGCCTGTTCCAGAGCGGCGCCGACCCGCAGGAGCAGCCCCGCCGCCACCGCCACCATCCGCAACGACAGCGCATCGCGGCCCAGCACCAGCGCGAACAGCACCAGCATTGCCGCCACACAGCTGCGCACGGTTGGCACCTCGGCGCCGGTCAGCAGAGTGTAAGCAATGCCCGCCAGCGCCCCACCTGCCGCCGCCGCCCCAGCTGGCGGCCCGCTGCCTCACCCTGCGCCGGGGCGACCGGCTGGATCTGGAGCAGCTGGCCCACACCCTGGCCGGCCTGGGCTACGAGCGGGTGCCGACGATCGAGCAGGAGGGCACCTGGAGCCGGCGGGGCGACATCGTCGATCTGTTTCCGGTCAGCGCCGAGCTGCCGGTGCGGCTGGAGCTCTTCGGTGAAGACCTCGAAAAGCTGCGGGAGTTCGATCCCGCCACCCAGCGCTCCCTCGATGTGATCGAGCGGGTACGCCTCACCCCCACCAGCTACGCGCCCCTGATCGCCGAGGCCCTGCGGGAGCGGATGCCGGAGGGGCTGGAGCGGCTGCTGGAGCCCGCCGCCCTCGACCAGCTGCTGGAGGGGGGCACGCCGGAGGGGATGCGGCGGCTGATGGGCCTGGCCTGGGAAACACCGGCCTCCCTGCTCGACTACCTGCCCGCCTGCACGCTGGTGGCGATCGATGAGCGGCGCCAGTGCCTGGCCCACGGCCATCAGTGGTACGACCATGCCGCCGAGCACCACGGCGAGGTGGTCAGGGCCGCCGGCGGCGAGCCGCCCCTGCCCCTGCCGGGGGTGCTGCACCGGCCGATCGCGGCGGCCCTGGCGGAGGCGGAGGCCTTCACTGGTTTCGACCTGGCGGAGCTGCACGAGAGCGACCGCCACCCGAACGACCTTGACCTCTCCAGCCGGCCGCTGCCGGCCCATCCCAACCAGTTCGGCCGCCTGGCGGAGCAGATCAAGGGGCACCTGCGCGAGAAGGCCCGGCTCTGGATTGTTTCGGCCCAGCCGTCGCGGGCCGTGGCCCTGCTGGAGGAGCACGACTGCGTCACCCGTTTCGTGCCCAACGCCCGCGACTTCCCGGCCATCGAGCGGCTGGTGGAGCAGGCCACCCCGGTGGCGCTCAAGCTGCGCGGCACGGCCGAACTGGAGGGGTTCCAGCTGCCGGCCTGGAAGCTGGTGCTGTTCACCGACCGGGAGATCTTCGGCCAGCACAGCCTGGCGAGCGGCGGCTACGTGCGCCGGCGCCGCAAGGCGGCCAGCCGCACGGTGGACCCCAACAAGATGCTCCCCGGCGACTTCGTGGTGCACCGCAACCACGGCATCGGCCGCTTCCTGAAGCTGGAGAAGCTGGCCATCGGCGGCGAGGCCCGCGACTACCTGGTGGTGCAGTACGCCGACGGGCTGCTGCGGGTCGCCGCCGACCAGCTGGGCAGCCTCGGCCGCTACCGGGCCAGCAGCGACAGCCCGCCGGAGCTCAACCGCATGGGCGGCACGGCCTGGACCAAGGCCAAGGAGCGGGCCCGCAAGGCGGTGGCCAAGGTGGCGATGGACCTGGTGAAGCTCTACGCCGAGCGCCACAAGGCGCCGGGCTTCGCCTTCCCCGCCGACGGCCCCTGGCAGGGCGAACTGGAGGATTCCTTCCCCTACGACCCCACCCCCGACCAGCTCAAGGCGATCGTCGAGGTGAAGCGCGACATGGAGCGCGACCAGCCGATGGACCGGCTGGTGTGCGGCGATGTGGGCTTCGGCAAGACGGAGGTGGCGATCCGGGCCATCTTCAAGGCGGTCACCGCCGGCAAGCAGTGCGCCCTGCTCGCCCCCACCACCGTGCTGGCCCAGCAGCACTGGCGCACCCTCAGCGAGCGCTTCGCCCCCTACCCGCTCAAGGTGGCCCTGCTCAACCGCTTCCGCACTGCCGCCGAGCGCAAGACGATCCTCGAGAGCCTGGCCAGCGGCGCCACCGACGTGGTGGTGGGCACCCACCAGCTGCTGGGCAAGGGCACCACCTTCCGCGAGCTGGGCCTGCTGGTGGTGGATGAGGAGCAGCGCTTCGGTGTGAACCAGAAGGAGAAAATCAAGGCGCTGCGCAAGGACGTGGACGTGCTCACGCTGAGCGCCACACCGATTCCGCGCACCCTCTACATGAGCCTCTCGGGGGTGCGGGAGATGAGCCTGATCACCACGCCGCCGCCGCTGCGGCGCCCGATCAAGACCCACCTGGCCAGCCTCGATGAGGAGGCGGTGCGCAGTGCCATCCGGCAGGAGCTCGACCGCGGTGGCCAGGTGTTCTACGTGGTGCCGCGGGTGGAGGGCATCGAGGAGGTGGCCGGCCAGCTGCGGGCGATGCTGCCGGGGCTGCGGTTGCAGGTGGCCCACGGCCAGATGCCGGAGGGGGAGCTGGAGAGCGCCATGGTGGCCTTCAACGCCGGCGAGGCCGACGTGATGCTCTGCACCACGATCATCGAGAGCGGCCTTGATATCCCCCGGGTGAACACGATCCTGGTGGAGGACGCCCACAGGTTCGGCCTGGCCCAGCTGTACCAGCTGCGGGGCCGGGTGGGCCGCAGCGGCATCCAGGCCCACGCCTGGCTCTTCTATCCCGGCGATGCCTCCCTCAGTGATGCCGCCCGCCAGCGGCTGCGGGCGATCCAGGAGTTCGCCCAGCTGGGTTCCGGCTACCAGCTGGCCATGCGCGACATGGAGATCCGTGGGGTGGGCAACCTGCTGGGGGTGGAGCAGAGCGGCCAGATGGAGGCGATCGGCTTCGACCTCTACATGGAGATGCTGCAGGACTGCCTGGCCGAGATCCAGGGCCAGGACATTCCGGCGGTGGACGAGACCCAGATCGACCTGCCGGTGACGGCCTTCATCCCGGCCGACTGGATCACCGAGGCCGACGAGAAGATGGCGGCGTATCGCGCTGCCGCCGAGTGCGGCGGCAAGGCGGCCCTGGTGGAGCTGGCCGCCGGCTGGGCCGATCGCTACGGCCCGATTCCGGCGCCGGTGCAGAGCCTGCTGCAGCTGATGGAACTGAAGCTGCTGGCGCGGCGCTGCGGCTTCTCGCGCATCAAGCCGGAGAAGCCCAACATCGCCCTGGAGACGCCGATGGAGGAACCCGCCTTCCGCCGCCTGCGCCAGGCCCTGCCCCAGCACCTGCACGGCCGGCTGGTGTATCAGGGCGGCGCCGGCAGCACCGCCAAGGTGCTGGCCCGGGGCCTGGGGGCCCTGTCCCCCGCCCAGCAGGTGGAGCAGCTGATGGCCTGGCTCACCGCCATGGCCGGCCAGATCCCCGAGGCTGATGGGCGCACGCCGGAGCAGCGGGCCGAGGAGCAGGCGGCGACCAACGCGGCTGTGCTGGTGGTGTGAGCGGCCCCGTCGCCACCGCGGCCGACATCGCCGTCATCATCCCCCTGTTCAACGGGGCGGCCTGGATCCGCCAGACGCTGCTGTCGGTGCTGGCCCAGACCCTGCCGGCCCGGGAGATCATCGTCGTCGACGACGGCTCCAGCGACGACTCGATCGCCATCGTCCGCTCCTTTCCCCAGGTGGCCCTGCACCGCCATCCCGGCAAGGGCACCCACCAGACCCGGCAGTTCGGCTTCGCGCACAGCACGGCGGCCTGCGTCACCTTTCTGGACCAGGACGACCTCTGGCATCCCCGCCACCTCGAGCTGCTCAGCACGCTGCTGCGCGACGATCCGACGGCCAGCGCGGCGGTGTCCCGCACCCTCACCTACGAAGACGAGCGGCGGCTGCGCTTTCCGCCCCCGGTCCTGGGCCCGGAACGGTTCGACCCCTGGGACACCTTCCCTTTCCACCGGATCGACACCCCGTCCTTTGTGCTGATCCGGCGTTCCGCCCTGGAGGCCATCGGGGGCTGGCCGGCCCGGAACGCCTGGAGCAGCGATGTGCAGGCCTGGTTCCAGCTGGCCTCCATCGCCCCGATGCTGCGCAATGCCAGCGCCACCGCCGCCTATCGCGTGCAGCACCGGGAGGCGACCAGCACCCGCTGGCGCCTGGAGCGGGCCCATGAGTACTTCCTCAACATCCGCACCAGCTGCGAGGCCCTCGCCCGCGAGCGGGGCCTGAGCCATCCGGCTGAAGCGGAGCAGCGCCTGGAGCAGTGCCGCATCCTCGGGCCCATGGCGCAGGTGATCGAGGCGCTGGACCGCTTCGACGCGGTGCTGATGGACGTGCAGATGCCCTTGATGGACGGCTACCGGGCCACCCGCGAACTGCGCGCACTGGCGCCAGACCTGCCCGTCATCGGCCTGACCGCCCACGCCCTGCCCGAGGAACGGGCCCGGTGCTTGCAGGCGGGCATGGTCGCGCACCTGGGCAAGCCGATCGATCACGAGGAACTCGTTGCCGTTCTCTTCCGCGTGGCCCATGGTCTGCAGGTATGGTCGCGTGCCGAACTGACCTCGCCGATGGGTGCGGCCACGGGTGCGGCCACGGCGGCGGACGCACCGTCCTGTGCCGTCGACTGGGCGGGTCTCGAGAAGCAACTCGGCGTGGGCGGCGACTTCATCGACCGGCTGGCGTTGATCATGCTCACCAGCCTGGGCGCGACCCCCGGTCTGCTGCGTTCGGCCGCGCATGCGGGCCAGATCGTCGAGATCGGCCGCCTGGCACATACGGTCAGGGGCGTGGCCAGCGATGTGCAGGTCGACAGAGTGTTCACCCTGGCCGGCGCCGTGGAGTCAGGGGCCAAGGCCGGGGCGCCGGGCATCGCTGACGATGCCCTGGCGCTGGCCGCGGCCGTGGAGGCGATGCTGCTGTCGGCGCAGGGG
>NZ_JAYGIA010000107.1:0-14402 GCF_034931165.1 Synechococcus sp. BA-124 BA4
GCCTGGGTCAGGGCGCCGGTGGGGTCGGGCAGCGGCGGCAGGCCCACCTGACGCAGGAGCGGCTGAAGCAGCGGTGACATGGCGGCGCCGGCGGCGTCCGGCGGGACGAAGCTGGCGCCTGTCCTAGCGTGACCCTCAGCGCACGCCCTGCTTGATCAGCCAGGCCTGCAGCTGGGCTCCCGCCAGTCGGGGGGATACCCGGGGAAGCTCCCGCAAGGGGCCGTCGGCTCCGGCCGCCACCGCCAGCACGGGCACGGCCAGCCCATAGCGCCCCTGCAGGGCCGGATCGGTGTCCACGTCGATCAGCTGCAGGGGCTGGGGGGGATCCAGCGCCTGCAGTTTCTCCTCGAGGCCCTCGCAGAGGCAGCAGCCCTGGCGCGTGAACAGCAGCAGCTCCTGCATCAGTCCGGAACCGGGTCGCAGCCGCAGGGGGTGAAGGGATGGCAGCGGCAGACGCGCTTCACGGTCAGCCAGCCGCCGCGCCAGGGTCCGTGGCGGCTGATCGCCTCAAGCCCGTAGGCGCTGCAGCTGGGGATGAAGCGGCAGCGGGGGCCGAGCAGGGGGGAGATCCAGCGGCGGTAGGCGCCGATCAGGGCCAGCAGCAGGGCAGCCACGGCGGCCGAGAGGGGGGAGGCCGGAGCGGCCGGCAGGGCGCCCTGGAGGAGGCCGGGACCGTCGCCGCCTAGGGTGGGTGGTTGGCGCAGCACGCGCGGGCATCCGGGTTACCCCAGCATGCCGCAGCCGTGACCCTCGCCGTCCCCACCTCCGATCCCTTCCCTTATGTCTCGCTACCGCGGCCCTCGCCTGAGGATCACGCGGCGCTTGGGGGACCTTCCCGGTCTCACCCGTAAGGCCGCCAAACGGTCTTATCCCCCCGGTCAGCACGGCCAAGCCCGTCGCAAGCGCTCCGAATACGCGATCCGTCTCGAAGAAAAGCAGAAACTGCGTTTCAACTACGGCATTTCCGAACGTCAGCTGGTGCGCTACGTGAAGAAAGCCCGTGCCCAGGAGGGTTCCACCGGAACCAACCTGCTCAAGCTGCTCGAGAACCGTCTCGACAACATCTGTTTCCGCCTTGGCCTCGGTCCCACCGTTCCCGGTGCCCGCCAGCTGGTGAACCATGGCCACGTCACCGTGAACGGCCGGGTGGTGGACATCCCCAGCTATCAGTGCAGGGCCGGCGACGTGGTCGCCATCCGCGAGCGCAAGTGCAGCAAGGCCCTGGCCGAAGCCAACCTGGCCTTCCCCGGCCTGGCCAACATCCCGCCCCACCTCGAGTTCGACAAGGCCAAGATGACCGCCAAGGTGGGCGGCCGCATCGAGCGGGAATGGGTCGCCCTCGAGATCAACGAACTGCTGGTGGTGGAGTTCTACAGCCGCAAGGTCTGAGCCCCTTCCCGATCCGAACCCTTCCCAGCCCCCGCCTACCAGTGGGGGCTTTTTGTGGCCTATGATCGCAAGCCATCAGAAAGAGAGCATGGACAAACGAATTGTCCTGGTCGCCAATCTTCCCTGTTCCGCAGGCACCTACCTCTTTCACTACATCGCCAAAGCGCTGGATGGGAACGCCTGGCTCACCGGCGAGACCAACCCTTACTCCTACAATCCGCCAACAACGTATTTCCCGGAAGATCCCTTGCATCGGGTTCGCGCCCTGGAGCTGTTCACCAGAGCCGAAGCCCTTCAGGAGTACCAACGACGACTTGATCTGCTCGTCGACAGATTCCTCGCCAATCCCGATGCTTCCGTGCTGATGATCCGCGACCACAGCTTCGGCGAAGGCTGGAGATTCCGCCATTTCCCAGATGGTTCCGCCGCACCAAGCCTGGTGGAGATGCTTGGCGACCGCCAGATTCCCCATACCTGCATCTACACCCATCGCGACCCGTTCGACACCTGACTCGCCATGGGTCGCTCCTTCTCCTCGATGGCGAACGCGTTTAAGCGCATCGATGACTACGCAGACTTTTACTTCCATAGCTGGCTGGCCTGGAGCAACCACAGCCATCCCCTCATCAACCTGCACATCGAGACCCTGGCCCGGCATGAGCAGCGGGAAAGGAACCGGATCCGTTCAGCAGTTCTTGGCGAAGCCGCCGCATCCCGTCTGCAAGCGGCGGAACAACCGATCCAGATTTCGCGCGCCGAGATGGGCTCCGGGGCCAGTGGCCGCCGAGCCGAGCGCCCACGGCTCATGAAGCGCCACCCCTTCACCACCGCAGTCTTCCGCGAAGCCACGCACGCACGGTCGCTGCACCGATTGCGCGAGGCCCTGGGCTATGGCGACCCCATCGCCATGACGGCAAGGACGAGACTCTCCTGCCTGATGCAGGACCTGAAGGCCGCCGCCCGTCGCCTCAAGCAGGGACTCTCCTCAGCCACGCGTTGATGCCCGCGGCCGGCGGCATCCGCCGCGGCTAGGTATGGGCGCAGACGGCCTCGTTCTGCGGACCCGAAGCGATGGGCGCCAGCTTCACCGACCACTTCGGCTCCGTCTCAGGGGCGTACGCCCATTACCGGCCCACCTATCCGGCGGCCCTGTTCGACTGGCTGGCGGCGGTGGCCCCCGCCCGCCAGCGGGCCTGGGACTGCGCCACCGGCACGGGCCAGGCCGCCATCGGCCTGGCCGCCCATTTCGCCGAGGTGGTGGCCACCGACGCCAGCGCCTCCCAGCTGGCCGCTGCCCGTCCCGCTCCCGGTGTGCACTACCGACTGGCGGCGGCGGAGGGCTCCGGCCTGGAGGCGGACAGCGTCGATCTGGTCACGGTGGCCCAGGCGCTGCACTGGTTTGACCAGCCCCGGTTCTTCCGGGAGGTGGAGCGGGTGCTGCGCCCCGGCGGGGTGCTGGCCGTCTGGAGCTACGGCATCCCCGAGCTGGAGGGGGAGGGGCCCGATGCGCTCCTGCAGCACTTCTACGCCGACATCGTCGGCCCCTACTGGCCCCCTGAGAAGGCGCAGGTGGAGAACGGCTACCGCGACCTGGTGCTGCCCTTCGAATGCCTGGAGGCCCCGCCCTTCGCCATGGAAGCCACCTGGACCCTGGAGCAGCTGCTCGGCTACGGCTCCAGCTGGTCGGCCAGCGCCCGCTACCGGGCCGCCCTGGGCCACGACCCCATCGAACGGCTGCGTCCGCCCCTGGCGGCCGCCTGGGGGGCGGCGGAGACACCACGGCGCCTGCATTGGCCGCTGACGATCAAGGCGTCGCGACTGGGCTGGGCGTAGGGGTTGCGGAGAGCGCCTGAATCTGCTGCAGGTAGCTCCGGTAGGTGGGCGAACCGGTGGCGGCGTAATTCAGGTTCCGGTAGAGACCCGTGAGCTGGGTGTAATAGTCCCGGGCGGCCTTCTTGTCGGTGAACGTGGGGTCATGGTGGAGCAGATCGAAGACCAGATCAAAGGAGGTCTTCTGGCGTTCCAGGGGCGTGGTGGAATCCACCGCATCAAAGGCATCCTGCTGCAGATAGACCATGTCCAGGAACAGGGCCTTCTGGAAGACGACGAAATCCTCCAGGCTCACCCCCTCCTCCCCCGTCACCTGGATCATCTGGCTGACTCGGTCGCCCTCCTTGAGCAACCCGTTCATCTCGGCGACGCGGCCCACCCAGTCCGGCGAAAGATGCTGGGAGAACCAGCCTTCCAGCTGCTGGAAATAGCGTGACCAGGACAGCAGGATGTCGACGGCGGGGTAGAAGCGCTTGTAGGCCCGCTCCGCACTCAGCCCCAGGAAGGCCTTGACGGTGCCGAGGGTGCACTGGGTGACCGGCTCCTCGAAATTCCCCCCCGCCGGCGACACCGTGCCGATCATGGTGAGGCTGCCGACGGAGCCATCAGAGGTGCGGATGATGCCGGCCCGCTCGTAGACGCTCTTGATCGAGGAATCGAGATAGGCGGGGAAGGCCTCTTCGCCGGGAATCTCCTCCAGCCGACCGGAGGTTTCGCGCATCGCCTGGGCCCAGCGGGAGGTGGAATCGGCGATCAACAGCACGTTGTAGCCCATCTGGCGGTAGTACTCCCCCAAGGTGAGCCCGGTGTAGATGGAGGCCTCCCTGGCCGCCACCGGCATCGAGGAGGTGTTGCAGATGATGATGGTGCGATCCATCAGCGAACCGCCGGTCTTGGGGTCGGACAATTTGGGGAATTCGGTGATCGTTTCCACCACCTCCCCGGCCCGTTCCCCGCAGGCCACCACCAGCACGATGTCCACATCGGAATGGCGCGAGATCAGGTTCTGGAGCACGGTCTTGCCGGCGCCGAAGGGGCCCGGGATGCAGCCGGTGCCGCCGCGGGCGATGGGCAGAAAGGTGTCGATGATCCGCTGGGTGGTGATCATCGGCTCCTGGGGGTAGAGCCGCTCGCAGCGGTTCGTCTCCAGCAGCGCCTGGGGCAGGGCGCGCCGCACCGGCCACTGCTGGGTGAGGGTGAGTGGCCGTGGGGTGCCGCTGCCCTCACGGATCCGGGCCACCGCCGTATCGATCGTGAAACTCCCCTGTTGAATCCAGTCCAGGGTGACCGGCCCCTGCTGATCGAAGGGAACCATGATCTTGTGGCTGAAGCGGCCCTCCTGGACGGTGCCGATCACGTCTCCGGCATGGAGGGTGTCACCGATCTTGGCCCTGGGCTGAAACGACCACATCTTCTCCCGATCCAGGGGCGACACATCGGCACCACGGGGCAGAAACGTTCCGTAGCCGGCGGCGATCTGGGCCAGGGGATTCTGCAGGCCGTCGTAGACCAGTCCCAGCAGGCCGGGGCCGAGCGTCACGGAGAGCTGCTCACCGGTCTGCTCCACCGGATCACCGATGCCGACGCCCTTGGTGCTTTCAAACACCTGGGCATCGGCCAGCCGGCCCCGCACCCGCAGAATCTCGGCTTTCAGCTTCTCCTGGCGTGCATCCCCGCGACGCTGCAGACAGATATAGATCACCTCATTCTTGAGCAGGGGCCGTGGCTGTGTCTCCGCCATCTGAATCGTGACCAGATCATCCTGCACGGCAACCACGCTGGCGGGATGGTATTCAACAAAGGGCTCCATGCTGCTGTTCATTGAGATACACCCGAAACAATTTCTCTGTGGCTGCCGAGGCCCGCATCAACGAGCTTCCGAAACCGATCAACGGCAACATCTCCGTTGTAGCATGACCAACGACTGACCAGACTCCAGCGCGCGAGATAGATGATCAGCGCTTCGAAGTCGAACGTATGGCCAGCTCCAAGGCGATCAAGCATGGCCCAGACAACGGAGAACTGCAACTTCTCGAAGCCGATCAGATCGTCCTTCTCCAGCAGGTCATGCGCCTGCCTGACCCAGGGAAAGATCACCTCCAGTTGGAAGGTGGGTGCGCCCCAGTTGCGCTCGATCAAGCCGACCCATTCTCCGAATCCCCAGACCTCCCCGATGGGCGGCTGGGCTTCGCCGCGCCGGCGGCGGCGAAAGGCCGCCACGATCGTGCGCATCTCCAGGCGCTGCGTCACCAGGCGCCGCAGGGTGGGGTTGCGGTAGGCCGCCAGGAAGCGATGGGCCTCCGCGATGAACGCCGGGTCGGTGCGATCCAGCGGCTGGGACGGCCAGGCGATCAGATTGGCGATCTGCTCGAGGGCCTGAAGATCCGCCGCCTCCAGCAGGCCCAGGCGACTTTCCAGCTTGAGTCTGGAAATCGGCGGTGCCGTCGCTTCGAACAACGACCCGAGCGGCGGCAGGCTGGCCATCAGCACGACGTACTTCATCGGGCCCTCACTTCACCACCCCCTCCAGCAGGGCACGGAACCGGGGCTGCAGGTGGGCCAGCAGGGTCTGGGCGATCGCCGCATCGGTGAGATCGAGAACCACATCACGGTCCACCAGTCGCAGCTTCAGCCCGGCCTGGGATCCCTTCGCCACCCCGAAGCCGACCCCCTCCCGCAGCAGCCCCCGGGCGGTGAGACGCACGAAGCGGCTGAGGATGCCCTGCTCCAGCTCCTCCGGATGCTGGCTGAGTTCGGCCAGACCGGCGATCCGACGCGGGAGCAGCACCTCCACCTGCTGGGACTGGTCGGCCTCCGGGCGGAGCGTGCCGACGATCTCCAGGATCATCCGCTCCAGGATCTCCTGCTTCTCCTGCTCCTCACCGACGAGCTGGCGCACCTCACCGGTGAAGCGGTCGCTGAGCTGGGCCTTGAGCGCCAGGTTGGCGTCGCGGAAGGCCAGCTCCAGGGCCTGCTGACCCGACGTCTGCAGCGATTCGGCCTCCTTGCGGGCCCGATCGACGATCTGTCGGGCCTGCTCCTCGGCCTGCGCCACCAGGGCAGCGGCCTTGGCCCGGGCCTCCTGCAGCAGCGCATCGGCCTCGGCCCGGCCCTTCTCCACACCCTGATCCCGCAGGCGTCCAATCAACTCCTCCACACCCGAGGCCACCGCCAGGGGAGTGTCGTGCCGGAGCTTCTTCGGGTTGGCCATGGGAACTGCCCGGCTGGGGAGAAACGTCGGAAAGGATGGGAGAACGGAGATGCCGGAGCGCGGCCGGCGCTCGGACAGCCCTACTTGGGGATGCCCCCGGCCGCCACCAGGGCGAAGACAAAGGCAAAGACGGCGAACCCCTCGACGATCGCCGCCGGGGCCAGGGACAGGCCGAAGATCTCCGGCTTGGCCTTGGAGCCGGAAATGGCGGAGGCGCAGCACAGCCCCTGGTAGATCGCCGCCATCAGGAAGGCCAGCCCCGACAGCAGGCCGATGCCGAAGAGTCCGCCGGAATTCGCCGGTGTCACCGGCCGGTTGAGGATGAACATCACGACGATGCCGTAGATCGACATCGACGACGGCAGGGCGGAGAGGCCGACGAATCGTCCGTAGCCGCTGCTGACCTCCATCATGGCGCCGATCGCCGCCTGGCCCGCCGTCGTGCAACCGATGGAGGCACCGATCGCCGCCAGGGCCACCGGCGCGTAGATGCCGATCCAGCCCAGGACCAGAATGGTGGTGTCGTTGTTCATGAGGCCGTCTCCTTTTTGCTGAAGGGTGCGAAGGGATAGCCTTCCTCGTCAAGGCTCCAGTTGAAGAATTCGATGAAGTTGAGCCGCAGGCCGTGGACAAAGCCGCTGATGATGGCCAGCAACAGATTGATGCCATGACCCAGGACCAGGATCAGCAGCGCAATCAGCACCCCAAGAGGCACATCGGAGCGGTAGACCTCGGCCGCCAGTTGATTGAACGTCAGGGCCAGAGAGGCACTAGCCAAGCCTAGGGCAAACAGCCGCAGGTAACTCATCACGTCGCCAAAAAGTTTGGAGAGTTCCGCCAGTGAGGACAGCCCGTCCAAGAGACGCAACAGCAGGGCCCCCGGACCGTTGATCGGTCGCTCGCTGCTCAGCAACAGGATGGTGAGCAGCCCGCCACTGCCGAGGCCCAGGGCCAGATCCCGGGCTGCCGGCGCGGCCCCGCCAAGGTAGAGCGTGAGGCCCGCCAGGATGATCGCGATCCAGCCGATGGGCTTGGCGCGCTCGGCGATCGAAACCCCGCGCACCGCCACGATCCCATTGGCCAGGATCAGATGCAGGCCGCCCACCACCAGCGACACCTTCATCATCGCGTTGAAATCATCGAGATTCAGCACCCGAAGATGGGCCAGGAAGGATCCGGCCGGGGGAGGAGCCCCGAAGTAACTTCCGGCCAGCATCCCGTAGAGCAGCGAGAACAGCAGACCGACCGCCGCCAGGACGCGGAACCGCCGCGAGGACGGCCGGGTTCCCATGCCCCTCCAGAACGTGGCGAGCAGCACACCCAGCACCAGGGCATAGCCCGCATCCGCCAGGATCATGGCGAAGAAGATGGCGAAGGAGAAAAAGACGACGACCGAGGGATCCCAGTCGCGATAGCCCGGCGTCTCATAGAAGGTGACGAGATCTTCCCCGCCCGCCAGCAGATCCGGGTTCGTCATCAAGGTGGGAGGTGAATCCTCCGCCGCCGGACTTTCGGCCCAGCAGGCCAGACCCATCCGCTCGGCAAAGGCGGTGAGTCGGGGCAGGTCATGACGCGGCATCCAGCCCTGCACCTGGATGACGGGACCGAGGTCGGCGGTCTTCTCACCGGCCTGTCGGAGGGCCACCTGCTCATCGGCACGGATGAGGTGCTTGGAGAGCAGAAAGATCCAGCGGCTGAGGGCGACATGCTCGGCCTCGATGTCATCCAGCTCAACATGGGCCCGGTCGAGCTCGGCCCTCAGATCCTCCGGGGACTCGGACCCGACGTGGGACCGCTGGACCGGCAGGAGGGTCTGATCGGGTTCCTGTTCGGCGATCAGCACCACGTAGGCGTGCCTGGGGCTGGCGTGGATCCGCTGCCATGGCAGCGCCAGCCCATCGAGGGCCTGCTGGAAGGCCGCCAGCCGGGAATGGGGCACCCGATAGAACCACAGGCGCAGGCCAGCGAGCTCCTGCCGCTCGGGCAGCCGGAAGTTTCCCCAGGGGGCCAGTTCGGCGAGATGGTGGCGCAGCGCCAGAATCCTGTCCTCGGCGACGCGCTTGCGCGCCCGGTTCGCCAGGGCCTTCGCCACCACGGCATCGAGCTGGAAGGTGGGATCGACCTTCAGCGGATAGCGGCGCTGGCGCACGTCCATCAGATAGCGCAGCGCCTCGCGGGCTTCCACATCCGGCTGAGAGGCCGTGAAATCAGCAGGCCCCTCCGCAGCACCCAGGGCCATCAGATGCAGGCAGCCAAGGGATTGCAGACCCTCCAGGACGGCCTGCTTCTCCGCCGCCAGGGCGAAGATCGACACCTTGGCCAGGGCGACGATCGTCATGGCGTCTGGTGCTCCTTCTTGCGCTTGGCAATCTTGGAATTGACCACAGCCGCCCGTTCGGCATCGGCCAGAACAATGGCGATCCTGCGAATGTTCTGCCGTGCCCGCGGAATCAGCACTTTGTCGAACAAGTTGTAGCGTTGGGTGACGATCCGTTCCGCCTGTTCGAGCCGTTCCACGCGGCGTCGGGCCACCTGGACGCGAACGGTCTGCTCCATGGCCTGCTGGAGCACAACCACCAGGGCGTC
This sequence comes from Synechococcus sp. BA-124 BA4, assembly GCF_034931165.1. Taxonomy (NCBI): domain Bacteria; kingdom Bacillati; phylum Cyanobacteriota; class Cyanophyceae; order Synechococcales; family Synechococcaceae; genus Synechococcus; species Synechococcus sp. BA-124 BA4. The sequence goes on from NZ_JAYGIA010000107.1 coordinate 9,017, forward strand.
CACCCAGAACGGCTTGGTGAGGACGCCATAGGGGCTGACCCGGAACGTGAGGCTCTGGAGAACCGGCAGCCGGGTGCCCATCAGATTCTCCTCGCCGATCTCCAGCGTCGCGATCGTCACCAGATCCGTCAGATCGATCGACGGATTGGCGACCATCGGCAGCCTGGCGGCCACATCCGGCTCGATCGCCGCCGCCCTGTCGAGGGCCTCGGCCAGCTGACGCCGGGCCTTCTCCCGCTCCGCCCCGATCTGGCGACGCTTCATGTCCAGCGACGGCAGGACATCCACAAAGGTCCGCAGCAGGGACTTCTCCTTCGACAGGGAAGCCTTGGTGAGCGAGAGCCTGGCCATCGAAACTACGGGGAGGGTGGCGGGGGCGGCGTCGCCCCAGGGAAGTACTTGTCGATCAGGTCCTGCTTCATCAGCAGCTCACTGGGCTGAAAGCATTCGGCCAGCGTCGTCCAGGCCAGGTCGAGCGCATCCTCGAGGGAGATGTCGACATTGATGTCCATGAACCTGGTCTTGAACAGGCCGCCGAACTTGATCAGCCGCTGGTCGAGATCGGAGAGCTCGAACGCCATCGCCTGCTTCTGTTCCGCATCCCGCGCTCCGGAGTACAGCCGGATGCACGTGTTCATGATCTGGTTGTGGTCCTCGCGGGTGACCTTGCCGATCACGTTCTGCTTGAGGCGGGAGAGGGAGCCGAAGGGGTCGAGAACCCCATCGTGCAGATAGAACTGGCCTTCCGTGATGTAGCCCGTGTTGTCGGGCACGGGGTGGGTGATGTCGTCGCCGGGCATGGTGGTGACCGTGAGCAGCGTCACCGAGCCGCCCTTGGCGTAGTCGGCCGCCTTCTCGTAGCGGCGGGCCAGCTGGGAATAGAGATCACCCGGATAGCCCCGATTGGCCGGGACCTGGTCCATGGCGATGCTGATCTCCTTGAGGGCATCGGCGAAGGAGGTCATGTCGGTGAGCAGCACCAGCACCCGCTTGCCCTCCTGGACGGCGAACCGCTCGGCCACCGCCAGGGCCATGTCCGGAATCAGCAGGCGCTCAACGATCGGATCGGAGGCCAGGTTGACGAACATGACCGTGCGGGCGAAGACGCCGGCGTCCTCGAAGGTCTGGCGAAAGGCGTAATAGTCATCGAAGATCAGCCCCAGGCCCCCGAACACCACCACATCGGCATCGGCCTGGATGCCGATCCGGGCGAGGAAGGCGTTGAAGGGCTCCCCGGAGACAGAAAAGATCGGAATCTTCTGACTCTCCACCAGACAGTTGAAGACATCGATCATCGGCACATTCGTGCGGATCATCCTGGAGGCCAGAACCCGGCACATCGGATTGACCGAAGGTCCGCCGATGGGCACCTTGGGATCCTCCGCAAGCCCGGGGCCGCCATCGATCGGTTCACCGGTGCCCCGAAACACCCGCCCGAGGATGTTGCTGGAGTAGGTGGCCTCCATCGGATGGCCCAGAAAATGCACCGCCGAGTCGGTGGCCACCCCCTTGGTGCCGCGAAACACCTGCAGTGACACGGAGTCCTGCTTCAGGGCGATCACCTGCGCCAGGGAGGAGGTCCCATCGTGGTTCTGGACCACGGCCAGATCGTTGAACCGGGGCGCGCCATCCGTCTGGGTGGCGTCGGCCGGCACCTCGACCCGGAGAATATCACCGACGATTTCCAGGATCTTCGAATAACTGACCAGGGAGGCGGGCATGGGGAGGGCGACCGGAGGGGCTGGGGCAGGGCCGTCTGAACGCTGGTCTGTTCTCTGCCGTCAGTGTAATCAGCAACGCCGAAAAACCATCGGGATAAGGTTTGTTTTTCATGGCTGCCTTAACCAGATGACGTGGCTAGGGTGAAGGGTTGCGGCAGTCCCCTCGAAGCCTTGACTGGCGGCGAGTCGTGACCCATGCCTGACGAATGGGCATGAAGAAGAGGCCCAACGCGTGGTTTACGAATGATGGCGACCGGATCCAGGGCCGCAGTCAGGCGACCTAACACTGGAAACGAGGCCAGGAGAGAAGGGAATGGAGAAGCAGGACTTCCTTGAACGCGCCAGAACATTCGCCAGGCCCTTCCGGATCGAGGATGGAAAGGGTTTCCATCTCAAAGACTTTGATCCTGCCGATACATTGCACCTGGATCAGGAAGACAAACCCCGGGCCCAGGAGGCGCTCACCATGGGGGTGCAGATGCTGGCGCACTTCCAGGATCTGCTCTACGCGCAGGATCGCTACGCCCTGCTGTTGATCTTTCAGGCGATGGATGCGGCGGGCAAGGACGGCACCATCAAGCATGTGATGAGTGGGGTCAATCCCCAGGGATGTCAGGTGACTTCGTTCAAGGCACCCTCCTCGGTGGATCTGGACCATGATTTCCTGTGGCGATCGAACAATGCCCTGCCGGAAAGGGGCCGGATCGGCATCTTCAACCGCAGCTACTATGAAGAAACGCTGGTGGTTCGGGTGCATCCGGAGATGCTGGCCCGGCAGACGCTTCCGGCCGATCGCGTCACCAAGCACATCTGGGAGGAGCGATTCCAGGACATCAGGAACTACGAAACCTACCTCAATAACAACGGCATTATTGTCCGGAAGTTCTTTCTGAACGTCTCCAGGAAGGAGCAGCGCAAGCGCTTCCTCGAGCGCCTCGACCGCCCCGAGAAGAACTGGAAGTTCTCCGCCAACGACATCAAGGAACGGGCGTTCTGGGATGACTACATGGACGCTTACAACGAAACCATCCGGCACACCGCCAGCCGCCACGCTCCCTGGTATGTCGTGCCCGCCGACAACAAGTGGTTCACCCGCATCGCCGTGGCGGCCGCCATCATCGAAACCCTGGATTCCCTGCACCTGCATGTTCCCGAGCTGAGCCCGGAAGGCCGGGCCCAGCTGGAGGCGGCCCGGGCCGTGCTGGAGAAAGACTGAGCCCCGCGCCCACGGGGGGCGGCGTCAGCCGCCGATCAGGGTCTCCAGGGCCGCCGTGACGTCGTCCTGGCGCATCAGCGCCTCCCCCACCAGCACCGCGTCGGCGCCGGCTCCGACGGCCCGATCAAGATCCTGGCGGCTGAACAGGCCCGATTCGCTCACCAGCAGGGCGCCGCGGGCACGCACCTGCTCGCCGAAGCGGTCCATCAGTTGTTCGGTGGTGGCCAGATCCACCGTGAAGCTGGCCAGATCGCGGTTGTTGATGCCGATCAGGTTGACACCCTCCAGCTGCAGCACCCGCTCCATCTCGGCCCCGTCGTGCACCTCCACCAGCACCGCCAGCCCCAGGCCCCTGGCCACCTTGAGCAGATAGGCCAGATCCTGGTCGGTGAGGATCGCCGCGATCAGCAGGGCCGCGTCGGCCCCGGCGGCCCGGGCCTGAAACAGCTGGTAGGGGGTGAGGATGAAGTCCTTGCAGAGCAGGGGCAGCTCCACCGCCTCCCGCACCGCCACCAGCACCTCGAAGCCCCCCTGGAAGAAGCGCTTGTCGGTGAGCACCGACAGGCAACTGGCGCCGCCGTCCCGGTAGCCCCGGGCGATGGCGACGGGGTCGAAGTCCTCCCGGATCACCCCCTTGCTGGGGCTGGCCTTCTTGATCTCGGCGATCACCGCCGGTTTGCGGCAGCCGGCCCGCAGGGCCGCGGCGAAGTCCCGGGTGGGTGGCAGCTCGGCCACCTGCTGTTTGAGGGACTCCAGGCTCACCCGCTCCCGGGCGGCGGTCACTTCCCGGTCCTTCTCCCAGACGATCTCCTCGAGGATGTGGCGGGGGCTCTCCTCGGGGTGGGGCGTGCCGAATTCCAGGTGGGCCACCCGCACCGAGGGGTTGGGGGGCCGGCGACGGATCTCCATCTCAGGCGCCCACCGCCGTGGCCAGGCTGGCGGCCGCCTGCTTGTAGGCCACTTCCACCACCTCGCTCAGGGTGGGGTGGGTGTGCACCTCGCTGGCCAGCTGCCGCACCCCCTGGCGCCGGGCCACCGCATTGGCGATCTCCTGGATCAGGTCGGCGGCATGGAGGCCGTAGATGTGGGCCCCCAGCACTTCGCCGGTGTCCTTGCGGAACAGCAGCTTGAGCAGGCCGTCGCTCTCCAGTTCGGCCAGGGCCTTGGAGTTGGCCTTGAAGTAGCTGCGCACAGCTCCCAGCTCGAAGCCCTCGGCGGCGGCCAGCTCCTTGGCATCCGCTTCCGACAGCCCCACCGAGCTGATCTCCGGGTGGGTGAAGGTGGCGGCGGGGATCGAGCGGTAATCGATGCGGCGGGCGTGGCCAAGGATGTTCTCGATCGCCACCGTGCCCTGGGCGGCGGCGGTGTGGGCCAGCATCATTTTTCCGGTCACGTCACCGACGGCCCACAGGTGGGGCACCGGTGCCCCGTTCGCCAGCACCCGCAGGCCATCGTCGACGGGGATGTAGCCCCGGTTGGTCTCCACCCCCACGCTGGCCAGGTTGAGGTCCTTGCTCACGGGCACCCGGCCGGTGGCCACCAGCACCGCGTCCACCTCCAGGGTCTCCACCGGCTCGCGGCTGGCCATGTCCACCAGTTCGATCTTCACCGGGCAGCCGGGGGTGATCCTGCTGGCCAGCACACCGGAGCGGGCGTCGATGTCACGGCCATCGATCAGGTGGCGGGCAGCGATCTTGGCGATGTCCGGATCGAAGGTGGGCATCACCCGGTCGAGCGCCTCGATCATCGTCACCTCACAGCCCAGGGCCGTGTAGACGTCGGCGAACTCCAGGCCGATGTAGCCGCTGCCGATGATCGTGATCCAGCGGGGCAGCCACTCCAGGTTGATGGCCTCGTCGCTGGTGAACACGGTGCGGCCGTCGGTCTCGATGCCGGGGGGCACAAAGGGATCGGAGCCGGTGGCGATGATCACCTCGCGGGCCGCATAGACCCGCTCCACGCCGCTGGCCTCGCGCACCGCCACCCGCTGGGGGCCGTCGAGGCGTCCCTTGCCCCGCAGGATCGTGGTGCCGGCCCGCTCCAGCGTCTTGGTGAGATTGGTGCGGATCGTGGCCACCAGCTGGGCGGCATGGTCGGCGATCTTCTGGCGCTCGAAGCGCACCGGCGCTGCATGGATGCCGAAACCCTTGAGGTGCTCGGCGTCAGCCAGCTCCCGCACCCGGCCGCTGGCCGCCAGCAGGGCCTTGGAGGGCACGCAGCCCCGGTTGACGCAGGTGCCTCCCATGTCGCGGGATTCGACGATCGCCACCTTCAGGCCATGGTCGGCGCCGTGCTTGGCCGCATCGAAACCGCCATACCCGGCACCGATCACGATCACGTCGAAATCGAACCCGGAGGGAGGGGAGGCGGGTGCTGCGGTCACCGGACGGGGCTGCATGGGTAGCGGCATTCTCCCCTGTCAGGCCCCGGGCCGGCCGTGGGCCTGGCG
>NZ_JAYGIA010000108.1:0-14029 GCF_034931165.1 Synechococcus sp. BA-124 BA4
CGATCTGGCTGTGTGCGAACAACGAGACACCAAGGGGCTCTACGCCAAGGCCAGGGCCGGCGACATCCTCCACTTCACCGGCATCTCCAGCCCCTACGAACCTCCCGAAACCCCTGAACTGCGCATTCAAACCGGCAGCCAGCCGATCGAGGCCTGTGTGCAGCAGGTGATCGAGCACCTCGAATCCCTCGGCGTCCTCGAGCACTCCGCCACGAATCCATCTGCTTTCGCCTGAACAGGGGCGAGCTCAATCAGGCACTTGCCAAAGGCATCGTGTGGTTCACCCGCCTGATCGAGGACCAGCAGACCTTCACCTCGCGACCACTCAGCTGTAGGCCGAATCGTGATCGGGATGGAGAGAGAGCAAGCGCAGCCATGGCCCTTCGCGCCAGGCAACGGCCCGGCAGCCGCGGCTGATTCGCAAGGAGTAGAGCCGTTGGCCGTTCGGGCCTTGGCGGCTCTGGATCAACTCCCAATGCAGTCCCTTGCTGGCTTGCACCTTCTCCCAGGTCATCGATTGCAGGACTCTCAACGTCTTGAGCACAGCCCAGGCTTCCGGTTTGTCCAGTGACAGCAGATTGGCCTGAAATTCGGGATTGTTCAGATCAAGCTGAATCACCGTTTGCCCAGGTGGCGCTCCAAGGCCTCGAGATCCGCCGCCACGGGGGAGGCTGTGATGGCCTTGAGGGCGCGATCGAGGCGTGCAGAAGCCGCTGGCTGATGCAGCCAGAGTTCGGAATCCGGGATGGTCTGAGCGGTCTTGATCACCCACACCCCTGGCTCGCTGCTGTCGATCAGAACGGTGCGCCCGGCAAACTCCTTGCCCAGGGAGATCTGCCCGCTTGCTCCCACTTGCTTGGCGACCGGTCGAGGGGTGTTCATGCGTGCACTGGTTTCATGCGCTCAGTTTATGGGTGCGGTGGTTTGTCGCCTCAGATGCCAGCCTCCCGGCTCCATGGGTCCAGGGTCTGAACCCCAGTGGGCGTGAAGTGGCGCAGGTTGCGCGTCACGACCGTGAGGCCGCGCTCCAGCGCCGTGGCAGCAATCAGCAGATCGGCTCCGTCATGGCCGAGCTCGGCCGAGAGTTGTCCCCAGCGACGCGCCACCCCCACATCCACCGGCAGCAGCCGATCGCCATAGAGCCGCAGCAGCTGATCCAGCCATCCGGCCAACTGCTGCGCAAATCTGGAATCGGTCGTGCGCTTGCGGGCAATGCCGCGTTCGATTTCGCCGATGCTCACCACACTCAGAAAACAATCCTCCTGCCGCTGGCTGCCGATCCAGGCCACCACGCCTGGGTCTCTTTGGCGTCTTCGCAGCTCGGAGAGCACCACGGTGTCAATCAGGAACACGGGAAATCCCGCGCCGCCAGGGGCAGACGCTCAAAGGACTCGTCGTCCTGCGGCATCTGCAGGAGCAGCTCCGCCAGTGATGGGGCATTGGCCTGGTCGAGGCGCCGCAGCCGCTCGTACTCCTCGGCCGAGAGCACCACACTCACCCACGTGCCGCGCCGCGTCACCTTCTGCGGTTCCCCCCGGGCGGCCGCATCCACCACTGCACTGAAGCGATTCTTGGCGTCCTGCAGCGTCCACACGGCGTCCATGACAAGGCTAGCTGATCTGGCTAGCTTAGTAACCTCTGCTGCAGGCCCGGCCGTGAGTGTCACGGATCGCATCCTCTCGGCGCTCACCACCGTCGATGGTGACGAGAAAGCCAGAACCAAGCTCGAGTTAAGACTTTGAATCAGCCCAGGCTCCTGACGGGATCTGCTGAATCCGGTGGATGCCGCAAAACGGACTAGGATCGATCTGCAGATGGTATGACGGCCTTGCGATGGATGTCACAACAGTATCCCCCAAGTTCCAGGTCGTGATTCCCAAGCGGGTCCGCGAACAGTTCGGCCTCAGGGCTGGGCAGACCCTTCAGGTGATCGCCTTGCCGGGGCGCATCGAGCTTGTGCCCAGCCAGTCTCCAGAGGCGCTGCGCGGTTTTCTGCAGGGCAAGAACACCTTCCAGCGCGAGGGTGATCGCCTGTGACGTACACGCGGGTGGTGGTGGATTCCTCGGGCTGGATCGAGGTGTTCACCGATGGTGTTCAGGCCGAGCGCTTCCTGGCCCTGATGGCAGACGAAAGCTCCCTTGTGGTGCCCGCGATCAGCATCTTTGAGGTGTTCAAGTGGGTCCTGCGCGAACACGGGGAGGCTCAGGCCGTTCAGGCGGCCGCCGTGATGCAGCGCGGCCAGGTGGTGGATCTCGACAGCCGGCTTGCGCTGGCGGCAGCCCAGCTCAGTCATGCCCTGCAGCTGCCAATGGCAGACAGCATCATCCTGGCCACGGCCAGGGATCGCCAGGCCAGGCTGCACACCATGGACAGCGATTTTCGCGGCATCGCCGACGTGGAGTGGATTGATTTGATCACCTGATCAGAGCAGCGCTGACCTGATCTGTTTCTCTGCTGACGCACTGCTCTGCTGACGCACTGGCTGCAGTTGCGGCAATCAGCAGATCGGCGCCGTGGTGGCCGATGCTGGCCGAAAGCAGGCCCCAGCGGCGAGCCACGCCCTGATCCAGCCAGCCAGCCAGTTGCGCCGCATGGGTCGGTGATCAGGGCGGCTTGGGTAGCCCCAACCGTGAGCGGGAGCAAGTACTGTCTAGTCAGATGACTGGTTATTCAGGGAAGAGCAGGAATGGCGATCTGGCCGGTGCAGCACGCCAAGGCGCGGTTCAGTGAGCTCCTCGATGCCTGCGTGCGGGAGGGGCCCCAGGTGGTGTCTCGCCGTGGGGCGGAAACCGCCGTGCTCGTGCCGATTGAGGAGTGGCGCCGCCTTGAGGCTGCGGCCCGCCCTTCCCTCAAAGAGCTCTTGCTGGCCCCCTCGGCCCGCAGCGAAGCCTTGGTGCCGCCCCGGGGGAAGGCCCGGCGGCGTGAGCTGATCAGCCTCTAGGTGCTGCGGTGTATCTCCTCGACACCAACGTGGTTTCAGAGTTGCGCAAACCACGCCCCCATGGCGCGGTATTGGCCTGGCTCGATGGCGTCGACGACGCCAACCTGCATCTGGCCACGGTGACCCTGGGCGAAATCCAGGCAGGTATTGAGCTCACCCGTGAGCAAGACCCAGGCAAAGCCAGCGAGCTCGAAGCCTGGCTGGATCTGGTGAGCCTCAGCTACAACGTTTTGCCGATGGATGGATCAGCCTTTCGCTGCTGGGCCCGGCTGATGCATCGCCAATCCAACACCCTCTATGAAGACGCGATGATCGCCGCCATCGCCAAGGTGAACCACCTCACCGTGGTGACCCGCAATGGGGCGGACTTCAAAACGTTTGAGGTGCCACTCCTCAATCCCTTCGAAACAGGTCGCTGAAGCTATCGAGCGGACCCTGTCAGCCACCCCGCCGTTCCCACAACAAGAACGGCTCGAAGCTCACACTGATCCCGAATTCCTCGGCGAACTCCAGCACCCGGCACCAGGCCCGGTTCTCACGAACGATGCCCCGCAGGATCAGCGGCGCATCCCCCCGCTGCAGGCCCATTTCGAACAGCGGCCAGCCCACCGAGGGCTGCACCTGGTCGTCCTGAAACGTGGGCGCCACATCTAGGCTGCCGATCAGGATGCGCCGGCGGCTGGCCTCCCATTCGTAGGGAATCTCGTAGAGCGCCAGCAACTCGGCGGCCAGGGCCCAGGAGGTGCCGCTGGCATCGATCTCCACCGCCAGCTCCCGGCCGCGGGCCTGCATCGTGCTGGCGCGGCGGAACTCCAGCCGGCTTGAGGCGGTCGCCTCCGGTTCGCTCAGATACCGGCGGATGCGCTGGCGTAGTTCATCGCCGCCGGTGGGTGGTCCGTTCCTGCTGAGCTGCAGGAAATCCCAGCGCTCGCCGCTGCCACCCCAGATCACCGGGCCGTAGTTGTCGTGCATCCACTGGCCGTCGCGGTTGGAGGCGGCCTCGGCGTGGGTCATCACAGTCTGCAGCGAGATGTCGCCCGCGCTCCAGCCCCAGCTGGCGGCGATCCGGGCCGCCTCGCGGCACATCGCCTCCAGCTGTGCCTCGGTGGGCGGAATCGTCCAGGGATCGGGCTGGCCGCCCATGCAGGCGCAGGAGAGGGCCACGGAATTGCTGTTGCGGCGCCAGGTGTGGGCCGGCAGATCCACGCTGTAGGCGTGCAGGCGATTCAGGCGGCCGTCACCGCTGATGATCGTGTGGTAGAGGCCGGAGCGCACCCAGGTGTAGGGCGTGGCGGCCCAGTGCAGGTAGATCGTGGCGGGCATGTGGGGTTCGCTCCGGATGGCCGTTCAGCCGCCAGTGAATTACTGATTAGACTTAATAGTAATTCAAGCCGCTGGCCATGAGAAGCACGATCACGTCCCGCGGTCAGACCGTGATCCCGGCAGCGATCCGTGAGCGCTTCGCGCTCGGCCCCTCCCAGCGGCTGGAGTGGTTCGTGGAGGCCGACGGCTCGATTCGGGTCATTCCTGTTGCCGCCTCTCCTGTGAAGGCCTTTCGGGGGCAGGGGAAGCTCGGGGGCTCCACCCAGCGCCAGCTGGCCGATCGGCTGGCTGATGCTGCACTGGAGGCGCGGTGAGCCGGTTCTGCCTCGACACGTCGGCCTTGCTCACCCTGCGAGATGACGAGCCCGGTGCCGATCAGGTCGAGCAGGCCCTGGTGGGCCCTGTGCGCTGCACGGCCTGTTTCATCACCCGCATGGAGGTCTTGTACCGCGTCTGGAAGGACGAGGGTGAACGGGCCGGCCGACTGGCCTATGAGCAGCTGCAGGCGCTTCCGATCGACTGGCTGGAAGCCAGCGAGCCCCTGCTGATCTCTGCCGCGCAGATCAAGGCCACGCATGCCCTGTCCTTGGCGGATGCCTGGATCGCCGCGGCTGCTCTCCACTGCGGCGCCACCCTGCTGCACAAAGATCCGGAGTTTCAGGCCATCGACGGTCTAGCTCAGGAGTGGCTGGCCTGAGGGAGCAAGGCTGCCCCTGCGGCTCCCTGCAAACCAGCCACAATGCCGTCATGAACCGTTCCGCCGACTGGCTGCACCAGGCGCACGCTGATCTGGGGTCATGGACTGGGCCGATCCTTCCGAGATCTGCCCCCCACCTCCTCTGCCCAGCTAGGGAAAGCCGTGACGGATCTGGAGGACCGTCTTCGCATTCTCGATGCCCTCTACATCCCCACCCGCTACCCGGATAGCCTTCCGGATGGGGCCTCCACCGACCATTTCGGTCGTCTGCAAGGCGACGACGCTCTTCGCCATGCCCGTGCGCTTGTTGACGCAATCCGTGATGCGCTGGCCGCTGGAGCTGCTGCCCCTCAGCTGCGATGCGCTGGTGCTCACGCCCGCCGAACATGAGGCGTTGTTGGCGGGCGGATCACGCTTCGCCAACGAGCTGCGGCGCGATGCCCGCTGGGTCTGGTCACGACCGGCCACCCACCCCGCCGATCCAGCAGTGTGAGCTTCTAGCACTCGGCACCAGGCGCGGAAAGTGGCCCGCCATGGTGAGGCGCGCTCCTGGTACTGACGTACTATAGATGTTCGGTTTGGATGCGTGGCCGCTAGGCTGATGTCAAGACGTGAAGTGAATCTTGCTTCTGGTCAGCCTGATTCGTTTCCCCTGTTCGATCGCGCCGGTTATGCCTCCCTCGCAGGCGGCTTGCTTGTCGTCCTGATCACGTTCTTCACTTCTTACAGCCATGTTGATCTCCTCAGGATCCACATCCCGGTCAATCAGCAAATCGGAATTCCTTTCCTTGTTGCCGCCTTGGCGGCGCTGGTTGGCGAAGACGAAGTCTTCTCCGAAGGAGTAGTTAAACTGGCATCCAACGATCGATGCGCAGATCAGCGCGCTCGAGAGCGAGAAGCGAGAGGCGAGAGCTCGAGAGCGAGAAGCGAACGAAACTGCTCGAGAAAGAGATCGAGCGGCTCGCCGAACTCGAATCCAGGCTGGATGCCTTGTTGCTCAGTCGCAGTGATCGCCGGCCACAGGGCGATGGCCCGCTGGAGCAGCTCTGAGTGCGCCCCTCGGCCACCGAGCCGGCCAGCCCTGCCGGCGCTGGCGCCAGATCAGGCGCTGGGAGGGGCTCACCAATATGGATTGAGCCGATTCACACCGCCCGCAGCTCGCCGCTCGCCAGCCGCGCGCGGAAGTCGGCCACGGTGGCGGCCAGGCCCTCGGCCAGGGGGATGCGCGCCCGCCAGCCCAGCGCAGCCAGCCGGCTCACGTCCAGCTGTTTCTTCGGGGTGCCGTCGGGCTTGCTGCTGTCCCAGTCGATCCTGCCGGCGAAGCCCGTTGCCGCTGCCACCGCCTCCGCCAGCTCGCGGATGGTGAGGTCCACTCCGGTGCCCACGTTCAGGAAATTCAGCGGTTCGCCGCCATCCCCGCAGGGCGCGCCGGAGGCATCAGGGTTCCAGTGCTCCAGGGCGTACAGGCAGGCCTCGCCCAGATCGTCGACGTGCAGGAACTCGCGCAGGGGCATGCCCGTGCCCCAGCAGCTCACACATTCGTCGCCACGTTCGGTGGCTTCATGGAAGCGGCGGATCAGCGCCGGCAGCACGTGGCTGTTGACCGGGTGGTAGTTGTCGCCCGGCCCATACAGATTGGTGGGCATCAGGCTGATGGCATCGAAGCCGTGCTGGCGCCGCAGCGCCTCGCAGAGCTTGATGCCGGCGATCTTGGCGATCGCATACCACTCGTTGCTGGGCTCCAGCGCGCCGGTGAGCAGTGCTTCCTCACGGATCGGCTGCGCCGCGAACTTCGGATAGATGCAGCTGCTGCCCAGGAACAGCAACCGCCGCGTCCCGTGCCGCCAGGCGTTCTCGATCACCTGGGTCTCGATCTTGAGGTTGTCGAGCAGAAAATCGGCCGGGTAGGTCGCATTGGCATGGATGCCGCCCACCTTCGCCGCCGCCAGCACCACCACAGTCGGCCGGTGCGTCGCAAACCAGCCCTCCACCGCCGTCGCGTCGAGCAGGTCGAGCTCCTCTCGCCCGGGGGTGAGCAGCGCTCCCCCGGCAGCGCGCGCCGCCGCTGCATCTCCGTAACCAGCCCTCTGCAGCGCCCGGCAGATGGCGCTGCCCGCCATGCCGCGATGGCCGGCCACCCATATGCGGTCTTCTGGGGTGATCAGCTTTTCACTCACGACCGCCCACCACCTTGAAGCCCTTGAGGCGCAGCAGCGCCTCCTTGCGCGCCTCCTCCTTGTCGTGGGCCACCATCTCGGTCACCAGCTCGCCAAGGCTGGTAGTGGGTGTCCAGCCCAGTTTGGTGTGGGCATTGCTGGGATCGCCCAGCAGCGTTTCCACTTCGGCGGGCCGGAAGTAGCGCGGGTCGATGCGCACCACCACCTCGCCGGTGCTGCGCCTGCCGATCTCGTCCACCCCCTCGCCTTGCCACTCGATCGCCCCCCAGCCCAGCTCAGCTGCTGCCAGCTCGATGAAGCGGCGCACGCTCTCCTGCCGGCCGGTGGCGATAACGAAATCCTCCGGACTCTCCTGCTGGAGCATCCGCCACTGCATCTCCACGTAGTCGCGGGCGTGGCCCCAGTCGCGCAGCGAATCGATGTTGCCCATGAACAGGCAGTCGTCGAGGCCGGCATCGATGCGCGCCAGCCCGCGGGTGATCTTGCGGGTCACGAACGTTTCGCCCCGCCGCGGTGATTCGTTGTTGAACAGGATGCCGTTGCAGGCATACATGCCATAGGCCTCGCGGTAGTTAACCGTTATCCAGTAGGCATAGAGTTTGGCCACCCCATAGGGGCTGCGCGGATAGAAAGGGGTGGTTTCCTTCTGGGGGATTTCCTGCACCAGCCCGTAGAGCTCACTGGTACTGGCCTGGTAGATGCGTGTCTTGTCAGTGAGGTCCAGGATGCGCACCGCCTCCAGGATCCGCAGGGTGCCCAGCGCATCGCAATTGGCGGTGTATTCCGGGCTCTCGAAGCTCACCGCCACGTGGCTCTGGGCACCGAGGTTGTAGATCTCATCGGGCTGCACCTGTTGCACAATGCGGATCACATTGGTGCTGTCGGTGAGATCCCCGTAGTGCAGAACAAGGCGCGGATCGCTTTCGTGGGGATCCTGATACAGATGGTCGATCCGCTGGGTGTTCAGGCTGCTGGCCCGCCGTTTGATGCCGTGCACCACATAGCCCTTCTCGAGCAGCAACTCAGCCAGATAGGAGCCGTCCTGCCCGGAGATGCCCGTGATCAGAGCGGTTTTCGGCATCAGTGCAGCGCTTTGTTGGTGGGTGAACCATTGCAGCAGGCCGTCCTTAGCGCAAGTGCAGCAGCGACGGAAATGGCTGTGGCAGCGTGCAGGGGATGGGTCGCCGAAACGAATCAGCCCAGAGACCCGGCAGGACACCACATATGGTGTGCCGGACGGCCTGATTCTGGAGGCTGCCGCAGAGCCTTGGTCCAGGCCCGGAGTTCAGGTCTGCCAGATCTCCACTGCCTCTGGGTTGGCGGAGCAGACAGCAGCGAACTGCACAGGGGCTGATGTGAAAAGCAAGCGCCGCAGGTAGCGCGTCCCACGGTGCCCGCTCGCGACATGGCGCTTGTGGCTATTCGGTGAAACCACGGATGCACAGACCCATAGCACAGGCGTACTATTCATTGATCGTTTTGGGCTTGTCGTCGCTACGGTCATGGCAGAGAACTAAGCGCCGGCTATGCATCCCTTGTCGGCGGCTGCCTGGTCGTTCTGATCACGTTCTTTACCTCCTACAGCCATGTCGATCTCCTCGGGATCCGCTTCAACGTGAATCAGCAAATCGGAATTCCTGTCCTCATTGCCGCCGTGGCGGCGCTGGTTGGCGAAGACGAAGTCTTCTCCGAAGGAGTAGTTAAACTGGCATCCAACGATCGATGCGCAGATCAGAGCGCTCGAGAGCGAGAGGCGAGAGCTCGAGAGCGAGAAGCGACCGTAGCCGCAGGCCGGCGAAGCCGTAGCTGCTCGAGAAAGAGATAGCGCAGCTCGAGACAGAGAACAAACGGCTCGCCGATCTCGAATCCAGGCTCGATGCCTTGTTGCTCAGTGCGGATTCATCCTCGCAGACACCTCCCGCAACCGGCTCCAGCTGAGTGAAGCGGTGGCCGCATTGATAGAAGCGATCAAGCCGTCGGAATCCTGAGCATGTCTATGTCTATCGCAGAATGTTGGCGTGGCATCGCTCAGGTCCCGGAGGGCAGCAGCTTGCCCAGCTGGGCCGACACACCGGCGCAATCGGCGGCGGCCAGAGCGCCCAGGCCACCCAACACCAGCCGCTCATCAATGGTGAACAGCTTGAAGCGCACCAGGCAGGGTTGGGGCAGGCCCGCGGCCTTGAGATCTTCAAGGGGCCAATCGAGGGGCCAGGAGGATTGCCGCGCTGATGTGATCATCGCCAGCAGCAGATGGCCACAGCTTTGCTGAAAGCAGAGCTGTGAGAGCACCAACGCCGGCCGCTGCTTCTGGGCCTGGCGATCAGTGAATGGGAACGGAACTCGCACCACCGTGTACCTCTTGAAGGCGCTCACAGTTCGCGGAACGCCTCCTCATCCGCCGGGCTACTCCACTCGCTAAGGCTGCTCTCCAGCCCCCGGAGATAGGCCAGATCCAACGGCGTCACCGCCCGCACGCGCACCGAGCCATCCTCCAGTTCCCAACTGAGCTGGTCGCCCTGCCGCAATCCCAGGGCCTCACGCACCGCCTTCGGCACCGTGACCTGTCCTTTGGCGGTGAGTGTGGCGACTTCCATCGGTGGCAGACCAGTCACTGCTCAAAGCCTAGGCCGCATGTCTCCTTGTCGTAAGGCGTCCTTACGGGCTTGTCGTCGCTACGGTCATGGCATAGGACGAAGCGCCGGTTTCCTCGGCTCAGCCCGATCCGTTTCCCTTCCTGATTCGGGTCAATCCGGTTGTCGCGTCTCCCGTTAAGGCTTTTCGAGGGCAATGGAAGCTGGGTCGAGCCCCTGCTCAACATTGCTGCGCAAGAGCTGCTTGAGCGTGACGCGCTCGCTGGCCTTCACTCCAGTGACCACGGACACTCTGCGTCCAGGGCGAGCTGGCATCCTGGTTGCGCTCATGCCGGTGTTGCTTTTGATCACTCCCTCCGGCTGGATCACCCTCGCGGTGCTGTTGGCGGCGATCGTGGTGTTCGTGGGCGGCTGGCTCGCCCCTGACATCGTGGCCCTGGTGGCCGCCGGGCTGCTGATCGCCACCGGTGTGCTCAAGGCCGGCGATGCCCTGGCCGGTTTCGGCAGCCCGGCCCTGATCACCCTGCTGGGGATGTTCGTGCTCTCCGAAGGCCTGCTGCACAGCGGCGCCCTCGATCGCCTGCGCGAACTGCTCGGCTCGCCGCGGATCCGCTCGCCCCAGCGGCTCGTGGCCCTGCTGGCCGGCGTGGTGGCCCCGCTCTCCGGGGTGATTCCCAACACGCCGATCGTGGCGATCCTGCTGCCGGTGATTGAAGGCTGGTGCCGGCGCCGTGGCGTCAGCCCCTCGAAGGTGCTGATCCCCCTCTCGGTCGCCACGATCACCGGCGGCACCCTCACCCTGATCGGCACCTCCACCAACCTGCTGGCCAGCGACGTGTCGGCCAAGCTGGGCTACGGCGAATTCCAGCTGTTCTCCTTCACGGCCATCGGCATTCCGGTGTGGCTGATCGGCAGCCTCTACCTGCTGCTGGCGGCCCGCTTCCTGCCCGATCGCGGCCACGACGGCGGCACGTCGCTGACCGAACTCACCCGCCAGGGCTACCTCACCGAGGTGGTGCTGCCCTCCCGCTCGCCCCTCTGCGATCGCACCCTGCATGCCAGCCGCCTGCAGCGCCGCTTCGATGTGGATGTGCTGGCGGTGCACCGCGGCGGCCAGAAGCTGCAGCCGCCCCTGGCCGAGCTTCGTCTTCAGGCCTCCGACCGCCTGCTGCTGCGCTGCAGCCGCGGTGAACTTCTGCGTCTCCAGCAGGATCAGATGGTGGCCCTGGCCGGCACCCTGCTGGAAGCCCCGCAGAGTCTCGACAGCACCAGCCCTCAGGCGTCGGGCTCCAGCATCCGGGTCACCGAGGTGCTGTTGCCGGCCGGGTCCGAGCTGGCCGGATCCACCCTGCGCGACCTGCGCTTCCGCCAGCGCTTCAACGCCACTGTTCTCGCGCTCAAGCGCGCCAACACCACCCTGCAGGAGCGGATCGGCCAGCTGCCCCTCCGGGCCGGTGATCTGCTGCTGATCCAGGCGCCGCTCGATTCGATTCGGGGCATGCAGGAGAACAGCGAGCTGGTGGTGCTCGATGAACTCGAGAACGACCTGCCCACCACCCACCGCAAGTGGCTGGCGGTGCTCACCATGTTGGCCGTGCTGCTGCTCTCGGGCCTCAAGCTGATGCCGCTGGTGGCGGCGGTGCTGCTGGGGGTGGGCGTGCTGGTGATCGGTGGCTGCCTGGATGCCAGCAAGGCCCTGCGCTCGATCCGCTGGGATGTCTATCTGCTGCTGGGGGGTCTGTTCAGCTTCAGTGCCGCCCTGCAGCAGAGCGGTCTGGCCCAGCTGGCGGCCGATGCCCTGCTCGTGCGCCTCGAGAGCTGGCCGGTCTACGCCGCCCTGGTGGCCGTGTATGCCGTGACCCTTGTGGGCACGGAGCTGCTCAGCAACGGCGCCACCGTGGTGCTGCTGCTGCCCGTGGTGGCCAAGCTGGCCGAGGGCCTCCAGCAGCCCCCGCTGATGTTCATCTATGTGGTGGTGTTCGCCGCCAGCCAGAGCTTCCTTTCACCGATCGGTTACCAGACGAACCTGATGGTGTACTCCCCTGGGAACTACCGCTTCCTGGATTTCATGCGCTTTGGTTGGCCGTTGTCGCTGCTGTATGCCGTGGTGATTCCGTTGGTGATTCTTCACGCGGTGGGGGGTGCGGCCAGTTGATCCCTGGGATCAGTCCAGGCTCAGTTCCCTTAATCTGACCCATACGGCAACCATCCCGGCGTGTACAACCTCATCGCCGCAGCTCTCGAGCACGAACGGGCACACCGATGGCAGGACGCCCTGGAGAACTACCGGAGAGCCCACGCTCAGGATCCGTCCTGCGAGACACTTGTGCTGGCGATGGCCCGGCTCCAGGAGCGTATCGGTCACGGTGACGAGGCCTTGAAGCTGCTTGAGCAAGAACTCCTGAACAACCCAGAGTCAGTTGCTGCCCAGCTGGGCCTGGCCGGATTCAGGTTTCGGCGCAAGGACCACACCGGCGCACGTGCGGCCTATTCCGCCATTCTCGATACGGATCCCTCCCATCTGGGAGCAAGGGTCGCCCTGGCCGCACTGGATGCTCACTGCCCAACCAGGCGTATCCTTCTGGTGCTGGGAATGCACCGCAGCGGCACGTCAGTTGTGACACGAGCCCTCTGCATGCACGGTTGCAGAGCTCCAGCCACGATGCCTCCGGCTGATACCAACAACCCTTCGGGCTACTGGGAACCCCTCGAAGTCGTTCAGCTGCACACGTCTCTGCTGGAGCAGGCTCAGTCGAGCTGGGACGATCCCTTTCTTTCAGAGGATCTGTTATCCCCGTATCACGTCCAGGAGGCCCGGTTGCGTCTGGATACCGTCCTGGACAGGGAATTTCCGGACCAGGCGACCAGCGATAAATGGTGCGTGATCAAGGACCCCCGGCAATGCCGGCTGCAGCCCGTCTGGAACGAATTCATCCGACAGCACGGCATTCTCTCCGTCGCTGTCATCGTCTCCCGACATCCACTCGCTGTTGTGGCTTCCCTCCACAGACGCGACCACATACCGGCTAACCGGGCTCTGTTGCTCTGGATTCAGCATCAACTTGATGCCGAACGGCACACCCGCGGGATGGCTCGGCTCGTGGTGTGCTATGAGCGATTCCTCGAAGACCCTGAGGGAGTGCTTCAAGGCATGGGGAACCTACTGAACGCTGGAGGTTTCCATCCACCTGAAGGCACCCACGGCCGTGATCTGGTGCGCCCTGAGCTGGATCACTCCGGCCGGCATCCCTGCCATCCCGGGTCCGAAACAGATGAGGGGCTGATCCGCCTCGCTCTCGAGGTTCACGGCACACTGCTTACAGCCGACGACTCTGATCGGCAGCACCGTCTCGATCGCTGCAGGGATGAACTTGAACGGCATCTGCGCATTCTCCGTTCTCAATTGGGCCGGATGACGACACTGCAGTTGTTCTGGCAGCTGCAGGACAGTGATGATTTCACGGAATTCTGCTCCTCACGCTGCAGCATCAGCGTGGATCGAGGCACCACGATCCATGCGATCCGATTCGCAGATCTCCCTGGCCCGATCCGAGCCTTGCGTTTTGATCCAGCGGAGACTCCTTGCCTGGTGCGCCTCTCACGCCTGTCAATTACTGGTGCCTCCGGAGATCTCCTCTGGGACTGGACGGCACTCGGAGCTGACAATCCTGAGACCCTTCCATTCAGGCCAGCGAACCTGGAGACCCGTCTCATCTCGGAAACCCTTGGAATGGGCTCTGTAAGCATTCTTTGTGAAGGACACGACCCTGCTCTTCTGCTGAGACTGCCTACCGAAGCGTTGCATGGAATCGACAGCGGCAGCCGCCTGACCATCGAGGCCAGCTGGGATCTCCTGAGCAGCGAACTCAGCCAAATCCTGGCCTCTCTGCCGACCAGCTCATGAACATGGCTGCAGGTGAAGACGCCATCCCGGTGAACCGCCCATGCCTGCCACCAGCCGAGCGGATCCTGCCCTATCTCCGCGAGATCGACAAGACTCGAAGGTACACCAATTTTGGGCCGCTTCACAGCCGCCTGCAATTGCGGTTGGCCGATCACTATGGCGTGAATATTGAGAATCTCGCTCTTGCCAGCTCCGGTACATCGGCTCTTGTAGCCCTGATCCAGGCCATCATTCCCACTCCAGCTGAGAAAAAACGTCTGTGCCTCTGGCTGGCGTCCCCGGCAGTGGT
Source organism: Synechococcus sp. BA-124 BA4 (assembly GCF_034931165.1). NCBI lineage: Bacteria > Bacillati > Cyanobacteriota > Cyanophyceae > Synechococcales > Synechococcaceae > Synechococcus > Synechococcus sp. BA-124 BA4. The sequence continues at coordinate 13,924 of NZ_JAYGIA010000108.1, forward strand.
GTAATTCCCCCGGCACCCCCACCCCGGCGTAGCCGGGGTGGGCCGCGCACCTCAGGCGGCTGGCCCAGCGGCTGGCGTTGCAAGGGGTGGGCAGGCCCGTTTCCCT
>NZ_JAYGIA010000109.1:0-13985 GCF_034931165.1 Synechococcus sp. BA-124 BA4
CCGGTACATGTGCGGCCATCGTCAGTGGCGACAATCCGCAATTGCCGCGTTCCCTGCCAGTTTATCGGCTTCCAACCGCTGAGACCAGTTGCAGCGCAGTTGATTTGGCTTTTTCAGGAGTCCCTAACGTGAGTTTGTGGATTCGTTCAGGAAGGAAACGGTTGACAACCCAGCCACCGGCGAAGCCTGGAGATTCATCCATGTCAGCGTGGGCGCATCCGGCGGCAAGGGTACATTCGAGCAACCCTTCGGCGAGGTGACCACTGCCCTTGGCGTGACCCAATCTGACGGGAATCGGATTGTCTATGTGAACACTGCTCAGAGTGCTGAGCTATCCGGATTTTCAATCGCGGAATCCGTACGAGTGTTGTCCAGTGGTCCCCAGCAGTTTCTTCCAGCCACGAGATCTCCAGCCGGCAGTCCAGCATCCAGTTGCCTGGTTCTGGCAATGGCCGTTCACCCAGGATTCTTGGAAGTGTAGCCAGCCATGGGTAATCAGACCTGGCTGCGAGGTTTTGAGATCAGTCCTGATCCAAATCAGCCAGGTGTGGTGGGGATGGATGTCGGCAATCTGACGATTGCCGACAATCGCATCAGTACAGTTGGCAGTAATGCCCCGGGAATACGAATCACAGAGACTCGTTCAGTCACATTCTCAGGAAATCAGGTCAGAATTGTGGATAACACGATCTCGACCATTGGTGCTCAGTCATCTGGCGTTGAAGTATTCGTGACCAATGGATCTCTTGACCGTCTAGAAGTATCTGGAAACACGGTCAGGACAGATGGGGACTTTTCATCTCATGGGATTCGTGCGCTTATTCGTGATACGGGTTCGCTGGGACTCGTGCAAATCAATAAAAACAAGGTCTCCTCGGCAAGACCGCTTTCAGAAGGAATCTATCTGAGCATCACAGATGGAGGATCCCTCCGTCGGGCAACCATCAATAGCAATGAGATTTTCATAACAGGGAGCGTCCCGAGTGACTCGGATAATCAATTGGATCTGGAATCAGATGGAATATACGTGAATGTTCTCAGGCGGGGCCAGCTCCAGGAAATCGAGATTAACAATAATTCAGTGACCACACTTGGAAATGATGCTGATGGGATTTACCTGATTGCGGGTGTAAATGGAGTGATCCAGCGGGCCGTTGTTTCAGGGAATATCGTTTCAGCCTTGGCCAGTAATCCAATCCAGGCGTGTCAGTCGGCTGGGGGCAAGATCCTGGCCTATGCCGACGGATGAATTGAGCATATCTCCCTGCTTGGAAATACGATTCTTCAGTCTGAAAGTGATGGTATTTTGTTGAGGGCTCGATCCGGTGTGCCGCCAATTGGTGGATCAATCTGTGCTGATCTGAGAGAAACACCAGGCGCAATGCCAATTCCTCTGGTCAGATCATTGGGACTCCTTATAGTTTATCAAATCCTGAAGATCGAGGCTCGATCTCGCTGGTGGGTGACGATATCGGCGGAGTTGCATCGAATAATACTCCCAACGATCCTGTGGCTTGCTCCACGACAGGCACGATCCTCTTCGTGCCGAGTTGCCCTTGATCCTGTTCCCTGGCCCGAATCAGGGTGGTCGGTCTTCTGACCTTGTGACTGACTGAGTTCTGTAGCCTGAGATATTAAAAATGATTTCAAACGGTATGACTCACCTGTTTGTGGTTAGTCTTTGATTCATGGTATTTGCATTGGTGGCGTGGCTGAGGATTTTCTGCTTGAGCTGACTTCCTTCGAGTCGCTCGGAGTCGGCAGTGGGCTGAGTTTCTACAATCTTGATGTGGCCGCTGAGTTGGCGCTGCCACTGGTTGAGTGGCTTGATCTGGATCTGCCTCCGGCGGCCCAGGGTCTTCTTGCCACTTCGATGGATCTGGGTGAACGAGCAGGAGCTCCTCCATTGGAGGCCTCGTCGCTTTCCGATTCCGTTGATGTCGTCACGGGTATCCCCACTACCATCACGAACGGCAACGAGGGAATGATCTCCTCGCGATTTCAGGATCATTCCTGGGTGACCGACGATGGGGCTGTTCATGTAATGGCCAACACGAATGGCCATTTGTCACTGTATTCAAGTGATGACAGTGGGCTGACATGGGAGGAGACTGCCACGCTGGAGAATTCCAGCGGATCCTCCCGTGCTGATGGGCTGATCGTCGATGGCAAGCTTTATGAGGTATACACGACGGGTAATGGTGGAGTGGCTCTCTCTATTCTGAGTTATTCCGAAGATGATGTTTCCTGGACGGTTGACTCCACGTCTGTCTATCCGAGTCCTTCCTCGTTCAGGCTAGAGAGGCCTTCCATTACGGTTACAGAAGATGGCACCATCGTGGTGGCCTGTACAGCAACAGACCGGGCTACTGGCCAGGCCATCTTGAGAGTCGGCTACAGCGAGGATCAAGGGTCGACATGGACCATTGTCGATCAGGGGGTCGAGAATACGAAGGGTGATGGACGAATGTCCGGCGATATCATTGCGACAGATGATGGCGTGGGTCTGCTGTATACGAACGGAAATACTCTTAATTGGATTGATTACTCAGAAGATGGGGCCACTGGAGCTAAGCTTGAATCCGAGCGGATTTTAGTGAAAGGGGATACACAGAAGGATCCCAACGGAACCCACTTCAGTTCGGTGACTGATGAGGAGGGAAACATTCATGTCGCCACCAATAATGGTGAGCAGCGAGTCGTCTACTTGCGGTATGACAACGCAACTGACACTTGGGATGATCCTGTTGAGATTACGTCCTATCGAAGCGGCAGTTATATGCAGATCAGCATCCTGGATGACGGGAGTATTCACATCGCTTATGAGGTCAATGCTGGGGGAGAGCAATTCCTGGAGGTCAGCGAGAGTGTCGACGGCGGAGACAGCTGGGCCGTGGAGGCCAGGCTGACCCAAGACATCGTTGAGAATCCGGGGAATGCCCGGCTGGAAACTCCTGCATATGCGCATGATACTCTTCCTGTCTTTCAGCAGGTTGAACCAACCAATGGTTACAACTCACTGGTGTATTACGAGGTCGCTTAGTGCTCCTTCACTCTTCGACCATCACCCATCACCCATCAGCCTCCAGGCCCGCTGAAGGCTGACGCTGCGCCCATGCCCTGAGCGTGTCGATCAGGGAAAACCTTCGCCTGGATGATGAATCTGACAGTCGATCGGCTGGCTCAGCGCCGGGATCATCTCAGGAGTCTGAGTCATGGAGGATCAGCCCGAACTTAAAAAAACAATGTCAAAGGAATGAAGCCGGCTAACGGATTTGAACCGATGACCTTCGCTTTACAAAAGCGCTGCTCTACCACTGAGCTAAGCCGGCATCGTCGTGATTGTATCGTTCGAGCTGTGCCCAGAGGAGCAGCTGGCAGCGGTTGCGCCGTCCCGTCTTGGCCAGCAGACTCGAGATGTGGCTCTCGACTGTGCGCGGGCTCAGCACCAGTTCGGCGGCGATCGCCTTGTTGCTGAGGCCACGGCAGAGTCCTTCCAGGACACGGCGTTCGGCCGGGCTGGGCGTGTTCATCGGGTCGCCATGGGTCATGGGTGCCTGTCCTGGTCCTCGAACGGAGTCCATTCAGGGTTCCCAGGTCTGGAGAGTCCCGCACTCCGGACCGGACTTAGGAGATCAGGCGGTGGACGCTGCTTTGTCGCCGCCGGCCGGCAGGGGAACCGGACGTGCCCGTCGGATCGGCAGATTGGCCACCAGAGCGGTGACACGGTCCTCGGTTTCCAGGCTCACGTCCCCTTCCTCGAGATCGATCTCGACGTAGCGCGAGACCACCTCGAGAATTTCCCGCCGCATCTGCTCGAGCAATTCGGGATTGAGATCGCTGCGGTCGTGGGCCAGCACCAGCTGGAGCCTTTCGCGGGCCATGCCCGCACTGGCGGGCTGACGACCGAGCAGCTTGTCGATGAAATCGCGCAAGGTCATCGCGGCTCAGAAGATTTTGGTGTGCATCAGGCGGCCCAGCTTGGCGCGCAGGCCCTGGCCTTCCTTGCTGGGGTCAGACAGAGGGACCTCTTCACCGCGCAGGCGGCGGGCCACGTTGGTGTAGGCCTGGCCTGCCGGTGAACGGCTGCCGTTGAGGGTGAGGGGTTCACCCCGGTTGGTGGAGACGATCACCTGGTCGTCCTCCAGGACCAGGCCCAGCAGGGGCAGGGCCAGGATGTCGGTGACATCGCTCACCGAGAGCATCTCCTGGTTGGCCATCATCCTGGGGCGCACCCGGTTGAGCACCAGCTGGATCGGCTGGATCTCGCGGGTCTGCAGCAGACCGATCACCCGATCGGCGTCACGCACCGCCGACACCTCCGGGGTGGTCACCACCAGGGCTTCACGGCAGGCGGCGGCGGCGTTCTTGAAACCGTCTTCGATGCCCGCCGGGCAATCGATCAGCACGTAGTCGAACTGCTCGGCCAGCAGACCGGTGATCTTTTTCATGTCTTCGGGTGTGAGCCACTCGAGCATGCGTGGGTTGCCGGCCGGCAGCAGCGAGAGGTTGGGCTCCTGTTTGTGCTTCACCAGGGCCTGCTCGAGGCGGCAGCTTCCGGAGAGCACCTCCTGGGCGGTGTAGACGATCCGGTTCTCGAGCCCCAGCAACAGATCCAGGTTGCGCAGGCCGAAATCGGCATCGAGGACAGCGGTGCGTGCTCCCTGCTTGGCCAGGGCGATGCCCAGATTGGCCGTCAGGGTGGTCTTGCCGACACCACCTTTGCCTGAACAGATCAGAATCGTGCGGTTCTGTGCGCTTGTCACGGGTTTGCCAGACATGCCTCAGATTATGGCCCCCATCCCCAGTTGGCCCATGGTCGAGCAGCCCGGCTTCCAGCAACGGCTGTTGGTGATGCCTGAGGACGGCGTCGAGGCGGTGGTCGATCTGATCGATCAGGCCCGTGAGGAGCTCTGTCTCAAGCTGTTCAAGCTGGAGTCGGAGGATCTGCAGCAGGCGCTGCTGCGGGCCCATGCCCGAGGCGTGGCGGTGCGGGTGATGCTCAACCCCCACACCTCCGGAGGTGACCGCTGGAACGATCAGACCTTCGCCAGGCTGCAGTCTTCAGGCCTGGACGTCTCATGGACGAGCGACTGCTTCCCGGTCACCCACGAGAAATCGATGGTGGTGGACAACTGTCTGGCCCTGATCGCCACCTTCAACTTTTCCGACAAATACTTCAGGGAGACCCGTGATTACGCGGTCCTCAGCGCCTCAGTTCCGGTGGTGGAACAGGTGCGCGCCGGCTTCGAGGCCGATTGGCACCGCTCGTTCTTCGAGCCGGATCTGGGCGTGGGCCTGGTCTGGAGCAGCTTTCACAGTCGCGGCCAGATGGCGCGCCTGCTGGACTCCGCTGAGCGCACGCTCTGGATCCAGCATCCCAAGTTCGTGGACGCGGTGATTCTTGATCGGATCATTTCCGCCCGTGAGCGGGGCGTGAAGGTGCGCGTGCTCTGTGGCGGCAAGCACGGCATCAGCGACTGGGACATCTACGACACCTTCTCCTCCCTGCGCTTGATGGAGCGTTTCGGGGCGAAGGTGCGTCGGCAGAAGCATCTCAAGCTTCACGCCAAGCTGATCCTGGTGGATGGGGTCTCCGCGCTCATTGGTTCGATGAACATCGACCGCAGTGCTTTCGACCTCCGGCGGGAGCTGGGCATCGAGACCGATGCCCCCCAGGTGGTGGAGCGCCTGAAGACCGCCTTTCAGCACGACTGGGATCTGGCCAGGAAATATCGCGCTCCGGATCCCCTCGATCCCAGTCAGCACGAGACCGGCGAACTGCCTCCCGACCCCCATTTCGTCCACGAATGACCCCCCTCGCCCCACCGCCCAACCACCGGGAGCTGCTGATCGGCATGGCCCAGGTGGCCCTCTCATCCTTCGGTGGTGGCCTCTCGGCCTGGAGCCAGCGCATCGTCGTGGAGCAGCGACGCTGGCTGAGTTATGAGGAGTTCCTCACCGGCCTGACGGTGGCCCGTCTCTTTCCCGGACCCAATCAGATCAACATGGCCGTGTACATCGGTGCCCATTTCAAGGGGTTGAGTGGGGCGATGGCCGCTCTCTGCGGCATCCTGCTGATCCCCTTCAGCCTGTTGATGCTGCTGGGGCTGATCTATTTCCAGGTGCACCAGATCCCGGCGGTGGATCGGGTGCTGGCCGGGGTGGTCGCGGCGGCCGCGGGGATGGCCCTTTCGATGGGATTCAAGATTCTGGGCAGCTACTGGCGCGATCCGGTCGCCCTGGGCCTGGCGGCCGCCACCTTCGTGGCTCTGGCCGTGGCTCAAGTGCGCCTGATTCCCCTGGTGCTGGTGGCGGGTCCAGTGGCCATGGCCTGGTACTGGCCGCGGCCAGGCACCACGGCCGGTGAGGCACCGCCGTGATGGCGGCCTGCATGCCGCTGTCTCTGGGGGACTGGAGTCAGTTGCTCGAGGTGATCGGCACCTTCCTCTCCCTGTCACTGTTTTCGCTGGGGGGAGGCAACACCCTGCTGGCGGAGTACCACCATCTCAGCGTTGATCAGTACTGCTGGCTCACCTCCGCGCAGTTCGCGGATCTCTATGCGCTGGCGGAAGCGGCTCCGGGCCCCAGTTCGATGATCGTCGGTCTGCTCGGGATGGGCGCCGCCTGGCGCGAGGGGCCCTTCTGGGGCCTGTTCAGTGCCTACGCCGCTGAGCTGGCGGTGCTGCTGCCCTCGACCCTGCTGATGGTGGTGGCCTGTCTGAGCTGGAACCGGCTGCGGGATTCCCCCTGGCGCCTCGCTTTCGAGCGGGGGATGGGGCCGATCACCCTGGGGATCCTGTTCGCGGTGGGGGTGAAGATCCTCCAGACCTCCAACCATGGTCTGCCGGCCTATGCGGTGTCGATCGCGGTGTGCGTGCTGATGCTGCGCACCCGCCTGTCGCCGCTGTGGTTCATGGCTGTGGCCGGGTTGCTGGGGGGGGTCGGGGTGATCAACCGCTGAAGGGGGGCCAGCTCGGCTCGGCGGGGTCGATGCGGATCACCCCCTCCACCAGGCGGGCCTGTTCGCAGAAGCCCAGAGGAGGTGAATCCTCCGGTCCCCTGGCGATCACCTCGGCGATGCGCAGCTGCAGAGGCCGCAGCTGCAGGGCCACGATCCTGGCGTTGGGGTCACCGTGGCAGCCGGCATGGGCCACACCCCTCAGCCGGCCCCACACGAAGACGTGCCCGCCGGCGCTGACCCTGGCGCCGGGGTTGACATCTCCGAGCACCAGGGCCGTGCCCTCCACCTGGAAGTGGTCGCCGGAGCGCAGGGTGCCCCGCTGGATCACCAGATCCTGGCTGCTGCGGGAGTCCAGGCCGGGCCCCGGCTCGCAGCTCTGCTGCAGGCGCGTGCTGAGGCCGATGGCCGCCGCGGCCGCCAGGGTCAGGGCCTGGCGGCCTTCCACACCCAGCAGTTCGAGCCGGCGGGCGGCCAGCTGATGCTCAAGGCCGCGCAGGTCGGCCACCGTGAGCAGCCAGTCGCCGCTCTGGAGCAACACCCCTCCGCTGCAGATCACGCCATTGAGGCCCTGCTGGAGCTGCACCTGCAGGGTGGCCGCCTCAGGACCAGGAGCCGGCAGGAGCAACTGGTGGGGGAGGCCGCTGCGGGCGGCGGGCACGAACTCGGCAGCCATCACCGCACGCGGATGAGCTCAACTTAGGCAGCGCGGCGGCGGTGGCGGCCTAAGTCACGGCTGCGCTCCCGCAGGGGTTCACCCACCTCGGGGGGATGGATCAACCAGGCCAGCTCCACCGGCTTCACCAGGCTGGCCACCAGGGGGGAACGCTCCTCCAGGGCCGCCAGCGATTCCCCATCCCAGAGGCGCAGCCCACCTTTGTACGGGTCATAGCCCCGGTTCTGACGCTGTTGCAGCGCACAGCACAGGCTGGGCTTCAGCCCTGCGGCCTCGCTGAGCCTCTGGGCCAGGGCCAGCAACTCCAGCCGATCACCGGCCTCCAGGTGGCTGACGTCACTGGCCCGGAGCAGGCGGCGGTCCAGCAGGCGCGCGCAGAGCTCCTGCAGATCGGCTGGCCCCGCCTCCCGCCAGCGGATCAGGTGGTACCCCGTGCGCAGGTCGTCGTTGGCCAGGTAGGTCTCCAGATCGAGGCTCTCAGGACGCCAGAGCCACACCGCCATCACCGCATCGGCGTCCACGCCCCCTTCGGGGCCCAGGTGGCGGGCCAGCTGGATCGTCTGCGTCAGCAACCAGTTGCAGACCACATTCAGCCGGTGGTTGTAGAGGCTGCGGTACATCAGGCTGCGCACCACCAGGTAGTGCTCCACCGCCATCAGTCCCTTCGGGTGCAGCGCCAGGCTCCCGTCCGGCGCCACGGTCAGGGCTCCCAGGATGCGCTCCAGGTCCAGCTGGCCATAGCGGGTGCCCGTGCTGTGGCTGTCCCGCAGCAGGTAGTCGAGCCGGTCGCAGTCGAGCTGGCCGCTCACCAGGGAGGCCAGCGCCGGCTGACGGTGCTGGCCGTGCTCCAGCAGGTCGGCCACGGCATCGGCAGTGCCGGGGGCATGGCGCTCGAGAGCCTCGCGCAGGGCCGGGTGCTCCCGCACCAGCCGGGCCGACCAGGTTTCATGGCGCAGCCCATACATCTCTTCGCCGGAGTGGCTGAGCGGAGCGTGCCCCACGTCGTGAAGCAGGGCCGCCGCATACAGCACCCCCTGATCCTGGAGCAGCTGGGGAGCCTGGCGCTCCAGCTGCTCCAGGGCGAGCCTGGCCAGATGCAGCACCCCAAGGGAATGGGTGAAGCGGCTCGACTCAGCGCCATGGAACGTGAGGAACGCCGGGCCCAGCTGGCGGATCCGGCGCAGGCGCTGGAAGGGGGCCGTGTCGATCAGCTCCATCGCCAGACCCTCGGCCGGGTGGCTGCGTTCCAGCCGGATCGCCCCGTGCAGGGGGTCGTGATACGTGCGCAGGCTCATGCCGTGGGGAGCTCCTGCAGCAGCTGCTCGGCGGCGAGCTCCAGCCAGTGGTCATCGGCCCCGCCGGGATTGAGGGGCTCCGGCTCGGGCAGCAGTCGGTCGGGGGCGATCCCCTGGTCCTGGATGTCACGACCGCTGGGGGTCACGTAGCGGGCCACGGTCACGGCCAGGCCGCTGCCGTCCCCCAGGTTGATCAGTGTCTGGATCAGTCCCTTGCCGAAGGTGCGGCTGCCCAGCAGCGGAGACCGCCCGTTGTCCTGGAGGGCGCCTGCCAGGATTTCGCTGGCGCTGGCAGTGCCTGCATTCACCAGCGTGACCATCGGCCCGCTGTAGAGCTGTCCGGCCGCCGCCTGCAGCCGCTCACTCAGACCCTCGCGGTTCATGGTCTCCACGATCGGCTGGGCGGCGAGAAAGGCATTGGCCACCGCCACTCCTGCCTCGACGAGACCTCCCGAGTTGTTGCGCAGATCGAGAATCAGCCCCTCCACGCCCTGCTGGCCGAAGCCCTCGAGAACCTCACGCACGCCAGCGGGAACCGGCTCGCTGAACTGGGTGATGCGGAGCAGTCCCAGGCGCTGCCCCCCACGCTCGAGCAGCCTGGAGCGCACGGGTTGCAGGTCCACCCGCTCCCGCTTCAGCAGGACCTGCCTGGGTTCGGCCAGCGGGGTGGGAGGCCGGATCAGCATCTGCACGCTGCTGCCGGACGGACCCCGCAGACGTGCGGCTGTGGCCTCCAGACCAAGACGGCGGCACGACTCACCCTCCACCTCCAGCACTTCGCTGCCCGGGCTGATGCCGGCCTCCGCGGCCGGTGACCCATCCAGCGGAGCGATCACCACGATCCCCTGCCCGTCCTCCCCCAGGCTGAGCTGCAGGCCGACGCCGCTGACACTCCCCTCCGTGGTGGCCCGCAGCGCTTTGTAGTCGGCAGGGCGCAGCACCCTGGTGTAGGGATCGCCGATCGGCTCAAGCATGGCGGCGATGGCGTCGTAGGCCTCGGTGCTGGTCTCGATCGGCTTTTCCAGGGCCTTCTGGCGCAGGCGCCGCCAGTGCACGGTTTCAAAACGTGTGGGGTCGACATAGCTCTGGTTCACCAGCCGCCAGGCCTCCACCACCAGCTGCTGGGCATCGTTGAGGGCCAGGGCCGGGCCGGGGTGCAGCCACAGCCCCACGCAGAGCAGCAGGGCCAGCGCCATGGCTCGTCCGCGCCCTGAGATCAGCGGTCTGGGGAGGGGCTTGAGCCGGCTCATCGCTGGCGATCCGGAGACAGGAGGGCAATCACGGCCGAAGCGCGGGTATCGGTAGACTCTCGCAACCCCAACCCAGCACTGCATGGCGAACTCGTCTCCCGCCGCCAAGTCGTCTCCCGTTTTCGACTGGTTCGAGGAGCGCCTGGAACTCCAGGCGATTGCGGACGACATCTCCTCCAAGTATGTTCCGCCCCACGTCAATATCTTTTATTGCCTCGGTGGCATCACGCTGGTGTGCTTCCTGATCCAGTTCGCCACTGGATTCGCGATGACTTTTTATTACAAGCCCACGGTGGCTGAGGCCTATTCCTCGGTTCAGTACCTGATGACCGACGTCAGCTTCGGCTGGCTGATCCGCTCGGTGCATCGCTGGAGCGCCAGCATGATGGTGCTGATGCTGATCCTTCACGTCTTTCGTGTGTACCTCACCGGTGGCTTCAAGCGTCCCAGGGAGCTCACCTGGGTCACCGGCGTGGTGATGGCCGTGATCACCGTCTCCTTTGGCGTCACCGGTTATTCCCTCCCCTGGGATCAGGTCGGTTACTGGGCCGTCAAGATCGTCTCCGGTGTCCCAGCCGCAGTCCCAGTGGTGGGCGATTTCATGGTCGAGCTGCTCCGTGGTGGTGAGAGCGTCGGTCAGGCCACACTCACCCGCTTCTACAGCCTGCATACCTTCGTGATGCCCTGGCTGCTGGCCGTGTTCATGCTCATGCACTTCCTGATGATCCGCAAGCAGGGCATCTCCGGTCCTTTGTGATCGGAGCTCCAGCTTCGAGCGACTGATTCAGCTTCTTCACCCCACTCTCCACGCACCCGGTGCCTTCGATGCACATCCTCAAGAAACCTGATCTCAGTGATCCCAGCCTGCGGGCCAAGCTGGCCAAGGGCATGGGTCACAACTATTACGGCGAGCCCGCCTGGCCCAATGATCTCCTCTACATCTTTCCGGTGGTGATCCTTGGCACCATTGCCTTGGTGGTGGGCCTGGCGGTTCTCGATCCAGCCATGCTTGGCGACAAGGCTGATCCCTTCGCCACACCTCTGGAGATTCTGCCGGAGTGGTACCTGTATCCTGTCTTCCAGATCCTGCGGGTCGTCCCCAACAAGCTTCTGGGCATTGCTCTGCAGACGATGGTTCCCCTTGGTCTGATGCTCATCCCCTTCATCGAGAGCTTCAACAAGTTCCAGAACCCCTTCCGCAGGCCTGTGGCCATGGCCGCCTTCCTGTTCGGAACCGTGTTCACCATCTACCTGGGCATCGGTGCCGCCCTTCCGATCGACAAGTCACTCACCCTGGGCCTGTTCTGAATCGGGCCGGCCGTTCGCCGACCACTCTGATCGGGACCCCTCGGTCTGTCCATTCCAGCCGCCGTTGATCACGGCGGCTTTTTTCATGGTGGTCCGTCGATCGAGAGCACGGACACATCGGCGGGATTGACCCGCAGCAGGTGGTGCAGCAACAGAAAGCCGACGATGGTCCAGGTCTGGTACGTGCGGGATTGCTGCCCCACCCAGGTGCCGGTGGGTCCATCGAAGTATTCCGCCCACTGCTGGCGCGGCAACTGGTTGAGCTGCGACCAGTAGCACTCCTCGAGCATGGCCCTGACCTGCCCCATCAGCAACGCATCCGCCCGCGGGTGATGCTGTTCGTGCTGAAGGATGGCCCCGCCGAAGAACCAGAGCAGGCTGGGCCAGTGGCCTCCGTTGTGGTAACTCCACGGCCAGTTCTTGGGATCTGAACCGGTCTTGTTCATCCATTCGGCCGCTTCCATCGGGGGATGACAGATCCGCATCGGCATCTGTGCCATCAGGTGGCTGCGGTTGTGCAGCACCAAGCGGAACAGGCCCCGCTGCTGCGGTGCGGTGAGCAGTCCGAACAGGCAGGCCAGGGAATTGCCCAGGCTGTAGAAGCGGAAATCGGGACGGCCCGTGCGGATGTTGCCGATCAGGTAGCCGCCGCGGTTCTCCAGCCAGTCCTGGAGCCAGTCGGGGATCACCTGGGGCTGCACATTGAACTCGTTCTCGTGCTGGTGTTCGCCGTATTGCTCGGTGGGACGGCGTCGCAGCACCTGCATCGTCTTGCTGGTGACCCAGTAGTTCTTGAGCAGGAACGACCGGAGATCGTGGATCCACTGTCGGGTCAGCTCAAGCCGCTGCTCCAGCAGGCGGCTGCTGCGGTCACGTCGGGCGATCTCCATCAGATGGCCGCAGCTGCGCAGGCAGCCGAACAGGAGGACCTCCACCTCCAGAGGGGCTCCCCAGACGTCCATCGGACGGTCGATCATGAAGGCGCAGTCCGGAACGAACAGCACCGGTGTGCCCTCGAAGGTGGGGTGCATCACCAGATCCAGCAGCAGCTGCACTCCCCGCTGCACCTTCTGGCTGGCTCCGAACTCCCAGTCCTGGCTGCGCTTGACGTAGTACCAGCAGAGGATCGGCCACCACAGGCTGGCGTCCACCGACGTGATCCGTCCGATCGAGCGTTGGCCGTAGTCGGCCATCAGCTGGCCGTTCTCCTCGATGAAGCTGGTCGGGAAAACGCCGCGGGTCTGGTAAGTGCTGCTCTGCAGGTCAAGGCAGACACTCAGAAAGTGACGAACAATGTCAAAACGACCCTCCAGCAGCAGGTGGAGCATCACCGGCACGTTGTCGCGCAGAAACACTTCGCCGTAATTGAGGGAGTCGTGGCTGCGGGGATGCGCTAGAGCCGCCACCGAGCCCACCAGCGAGCCCTGCGCTGACACCAGAGTGCGCTCGAATTTTTCGCGGGCGCTCGCCACTACGGCGTCTTCTCGAGAGCTGGGACGGACGCGAAGCCGCTCCTGGCTGAAATGTGTCGCCAAGCCTGGACTCCTCTTGAACGGAACCGGTTCCAGCGAAACCATAGACAGGACGGGCGATCTGGGCGGCTTTGCCCAGTGCTCTGCACCTGTTCACGCAGCAGCGGCCAAAGGTGTGGTATGTTTTTGGACTGCGCGTGAGCCGAGAGGCGAGCGCTGCAGGGCTTACGAACCAGAGGGAGGCGAGAGCCGACCGCCGGTGTTGTAAGTTTCCAAAGCGGTCGGGAGACCACCGCGAGCCACCGGAGGCCGAGAGGCTGAAGGAGGAGCACCTGGACAACTAAAAAGTTTAGGAACTGACGCTTTTGCTGCGTCGGGTTCTGAAGCGAGGGATTGAGCGATGAGCTCCTGCAAGGGAGGCATGGCTTGGATGCCGAGCTGAGGAGTCTGACGAGATAGCAGCAAAGGTGTGAGGTCCCGTCAAAAGAAACAAGCATCAGGATTTTGCTTGAATTTTGAGAGGATCACTTTCACGGGTGAGCCTGTCAATGAATGTTCAGGCAGAAGACGGTGCGACCGGATCTGAGTGATTTGGAAAGTCGTTGCACGAGCAGCTGAAAGACGTTGCGGCGGCCCGATGGATGAGTGATCGAGACTCGATTGTCAGGGGAGACCCTGGTGAGGCAAGAGCGCGAGAGGTTGTCTGTGAGGGAAGCTGTGGCTGAGGTTGGTGTGCGGTGTGATGCACTCTCGAACCCTTCTGGCTAGAAGGAGGCCTTAACTGATGACTGACGAGAGTCAGGGAATTGGGTAATGGCGGCATCATTTGCGAGGAAGATTAGCGAAATTCAAGCGAAAGCGAGAATGAGGTTAATTGGAATTTACAGGAATGATGACTACAACGGAGAGTTTGATCCTGGCTCAGGATGAACGCTGGCGGCGTGCTTAACACATGCAAGTCGAACGAGCCTTCGGGCTAGTGGCGGACGGGTGAGTAACGCGTGGGAATCTGCCCTCAGGAGG
>NZ_JAYGIA010000110.1:0-13944 GCF_034931165.1 Synechococcus sp. BA-124 BA4
CATGGGGGGTGGGGAGCCGAGGGGGCGGGGCGTTCGGTTCTCCCGACCGGGGGTGGGAACGGCGGGTGACGACCAGACCTAGCTTGGGCCCATTCGACGTTGTGCGCAGCATGGCCATCCGTCAGGACGACAACCGCCCCACCCGGCGATTCGGACTCGTCAACCTGCTCCTGATCGGCTTCGGTGTGCTGCTGCTGTTCAGCAACTTCCTGCCCAACCCCGCCACCCAGGTGCCCCGGGTGCCCTACTCCCTGTTCATCGACCAGGTGAACGACGACAACGTCAAACGGGCCTACATCACCCAGGACCAGATCCGCTACGAGCTCACCAAGCCCCCGGAGGAGGGCGCCCCCACGGTGCTCTCCACCACGCCGATCTTCGACATGGACCTGCCCCAGCGGCTGGAGCAGCACGGGGTCGAGTTCGCCGCGGCGCCGCCGAAGCGGCCCAGCTTCATCACCACGGCCCTGAGCTGGGTGGTGCCGCCGTTGATCTTCATCCTGGTGCTGCAGTTCTTCGCCCGCCGCAGCGGCATGGGCGGGGGCGCCCAGGGGGCCCTGAGCTTCACCAAGTCGAAGGCCAAGGTCTATGTGCCCGATGAGGAGTCCCGTGTCACCTTCGCCGATGTGGCCGGCGTCGACGAAGCCAAGACCGAGCTCACCGAGATCGTCGACTTCCTCAAGACGCCCCAGCGCTACATGGACATCGGCGCCCGCATCCCCAAGGGTGTGCTGCTGGTGGGTCCGCCCGGCACCGGCAAGACCCTGCTCTCCAAGGCCGTGGCCGGGGAAGCCAGCGTGCCTTTCTTCATCATCTCCGGCTCCGAATTCGTTGAGCTGTTCGTGGGGGCCGGCGCCGCCCGGGTGCGCGACCTGTTTGAGGAGGCCAAGAAGAAAGCGCCCTGCATCATCTTCATCGACGAACTCGATGCCATCGGCAAGAGCCGCTCGGGTTCGATGGGTGTGGTGGGCGGCAACGACGAGCGGGAGCAGACCCTCAACCAGCTGCTCACCGAGATGGACGGCTTCACCGCCCAGGACAAGCCGGTGATCGTCCTGGCAGCCACCAACCAGCCGGAAACCCTCGATGCTGCGCTGCTGCGTCCGGGCCGCTTCGACCGCCAGGTGCTGGTGGACCGCCCGGACCTTTCCGGCCGCAAGATGATCCTCGACATCTACGGCAAGAAGGTGAAGCTCGCCGAAGGCGTGGATCTCGACAAGATCGCCCAGGCCACCAGTGGCTTCGCCGGCGCCGACCTGGCCAACCTGGTGAATGAGGCGGCCCTGCTGGCGGCCCGGGCCTACCGCACCACCGTGGAGCAGGCCGACCTCAACGAAGCCATCGAACGGGTGGTGGCTGGCCTCGAGAAGAAGAGCCGGGTGCTGCAGCCCGACGAGAAGAAGGTGGTGGCTTACCACGAAGTGGGCCACGCGATCGTGGGCCACCTGATGCCCGGCGGCAGCAAGGTAGCGAAGATCTCGATCGTGCCCCGGGGCATGGCGGCCCTCGGCTACACCCTGCAGCTGCCCACCGAGGAGCGCTTCCTGAATTCCAAGGAAGATCTTGAAGGTCAGATCGCCACCCTGCTGGGTGGGCGGTCCGCCGAGGAGGTGGTTTTCGGTGAGGTCACCACCGGCGCCGCCAACGACCTGCAGCGGGCCACCGACATCGCCGAGCAGATGATCGGCACCTACGGCATGAGTGAAACCCTCGGCCCCCTCGCCTACGACAAGCAGGGCGGCAGCCGCTTCCTCGGGGGGAATTCCAACCCCCGCCGGGCCGTCAGCGATGCCACCGCCCTGGAAATCGACAAGGAGGTGCGCGGGCTGGTGGACCGGGCCCACGAACGGGCCCTGGCGATCCTGCACCACAACCGCGAGCTGCTGGAGACCATCTCCCACAAGATCCTCGAGAAGGAGGTGATCGAAGGCGACGAGCTCAAGCAGCTGCTCGCCTCCAGCCAGCTGCCCGATGCGGCGGTGCTGGAGGGAGCGGCGGCCTGAGGGGTTCTGCCGTCCGGCGTGCCCTGTAAGGGAACGGACCGTAGATTCCCCTTCGAGACCTGCGGCAATCCAGGGTGATGGACGACACCGATCCATCCCCACTCGCCGAAACCCACTGGGCACGACACCTGGTTCCAGCGGCCCTGACGGGGCTGCTGATCCTCTTCTGCCTCAGCCTGGCGGGCCAGGGTCTGACAACGGCCTACTCCTACTGGTCGGATGAGCTCTGGTCCGTGGCCGCCAGCAGCTCCGACTGGGGCGTGCTGTTCCGGGACTGGCTGATCCCCGACGTCCATCCCCCCCTGTATCAGATCCTGCTGAAGCTCTGGATCGGGAGCTTCGGCACCGGGGAGCCTGCCACCCGCAGCCTCAGCTTTCTGATCGCCGCCCTGGGACTGGTGGTGGCGGCATTGTGCAGCTCAGGGCGAGGTGCGGGCCGGCGCCTGTTCACGGTGGCCTTCCTGGGCACCAGCCCCGCCTTTCTCTTCTATGCCCAGGAGACCCGCAGCTATGCCCTCTCGCTGACCCTCTCGACGCTGATGCTGGGCACGGCCCTGCTGCTGCGCCAGCGAACAGGACGCCACGAGACCGCCCTGCGCTGGGGGTTCACGATCTCCTGTCTGCTGCTGTCCCTCACCCACTACTTCTCCCTGATCTTCGTGCTGGTGGTGCTGGCGGTGGTCACCGCCGAGGGAACGGTCTTCCGATCGCGGACCGCTGCCATCCCCCTGCTGCTGCTCCTGCTGCTGTGGCCGCTCCTCCACGGCCTGCTGAGCCCCCCCACGGAGAATCTGACCCGCATCGACTGGATCGCGGTCAGGCCCGTCAGCGGCACGATCACCCAGTTCATGGCTGGAACGCTGCCGCTGCTCGATCCGCGGCAGGGTCTGCGAGGCCTGCTGATCCTGCTCGCCCTCGTCGGCGGCATCGGAGCCGCCACCTTCCCCCTGTTCACCCGCGGAGCCTCCAGCCCCAGGCCACCCGCCACGGGTGAGGCCCGCTTCCTCCTGACGGTGATCACGGCCTTCCTGGCAGTCATTCTGGCAATCGATCCGTTCCGGCCCCTGTCGCAGAGCCGCTACTACATCGTGGTGCTGCCCGCCCTGGCCTACCTGGTGGGAACCGGCTGGGAACTCACCGTGAGCCTGGGCCGGGTTCGTCGTGTCGCCCTGGCCAGCCTGCTCTGCGCTGCACTGCTGCTGCAACTGCGGATCGGCACCGAGCACCTGGCCATCAAGCAAGGACCCCTGGAGAACTACAAGCTCCTGGCCAGCTTCTTGGCCAAAAGCGATCTCTGCCGGAAGGGCGAGGGATGCTGGTCCAGCGGATGGTTCCCGGAGGCGCTCAGGGGCACCTATTTCAGCTCCCGCGAGCTGATGGCGTTCGATCCCGGCACGCCGCTGGCCCAGACGCGGCTGGATCGTCCGCTGCTCGGCTTCCGCAGGGCCTACCCGAAGCTGAAGGGCCTCATCGCCAACAACCCCGCCCTGGCCTGCTGGGAGGCACCTGGGTCCTGGAAGACCACATCCTTCATCCTGCTGCCCCGCACCAGCCCGGCGCAGCCGGCGCGCCACGGGATGCGCCCCTGCCCTTGATGTGGAGGGCCTGAATCAGGTCTAATGTCCCGGCACTGGTCTCCTGCAGCGGTGTGATGGTGGTCGGGACAGAGCCTTCGGGGCCCCCAGCCGCCACCCGACCGCTCCAGCGCCCTCCCCGGCGGCTTGTCACCGCCGTCCTGATCCTCTGCTGTCTCGGGTTCGCCGGGCAGGGGCTGACCACGGCCTATTCCTACTGGTCCGATGAGATCTGGTCGGTGGCCGCCAGCAGCGCCGACTGGGGCGTGCTGTTCCGGGACTGGCTGCTCCCCGACACCCATCCCCCGCTCTATCAGGTCCTGCTGAAGCTCTGGATCGGGGTCTTCGGCCCAGGGGAGACCGCCACCCGCAGCCTCAGCTTTCTGATCGCCGCCCTGGGCCTTGTGGCCGCGGCCCTGGGCAGTTCCGGGCGCGGTGCAGGCCGGCGCCTGTTCACGGTGGCCTTCCTGGGCACCAGCCCCTCCTTCCTCTTCTATGCCCAGGAGGCGCGCAGCTACGCCCTCTCGCTCACACTCTCGACGCTGATGCTGGGCACGGCCCTCCTGCTGCGTCAGGGCACGGAACGCCACGGGGCCGCCCTGCGCTGGGGATTCAGGCTCGCCTGCGTGCTGCTGTCCCTGACGCACTACTTCTCGCTGCTGTTCGTGCTGGTGGTGCTGGCGGTGAGCGCCGCCGATGGGCAGGTGCTGCGGCGACGGCGGGAGGCGGCCGTCCTCGGGCTGCTGCTGCTGCTGCCGCCCCTCGGCCATGCGTTGGCCAGCTCGATCGGCAACAAGCTCGAACGGATCGACTGGATCGAGGTGGAGCCGGTCATCGGCACCCTGATGCAGTTCAGCCGCGGCCTGCTTCCCCTGCTGGACCTCCACCAGGGACCGCTGGCCCAACTGGGCCTGATCGGACTGGCGGTGGGGATCGGCTGTGCCATCGGCTCCTGGCGGAACCTGCGCCGCTTCCTGGTGGAGCCGACCCAGCAGCTGACCCAGTCCCTGGGGGAGGCCCGCTACCTGCTGCTGGTGATCGGCCTGTTCATGGCACTGATGCTGGTGATCGATCCGATCAAGCCCATGACCCAGGCCTGTTACACCATCGTGGTGCTGCCGGCCGTGGCCTACCTGGTGGGCACGGGCTGGGAGCTGACTGCCGGCCTGGGCCGCTTCCGCCGCACCGCCCTGGCCGTCCTGCTGGCCGCCGTGCTGCTGCTGCAGCTGCAGATCGGCCAGAGGGTGCTGGCGGACAAACGGGCACCGCTGCAGGACTATCGGGCCATGGCGGCCTTCGTGAACAGCACCGGCGTCTGCACCGGCGGCTGCTGGAGCGCGGGCTGGCCCCCTGGAGCCCTGATGGGCACGTACTTCCATCCCGGCCAGCTGCGGGATCTCGAGGAACGCGACCCACCGGCCCTCCAGTCCCTGGACCAACCCTTTCTGGGGTTCCAGGGCCAACGGGAACGGATCCAGGAACTGAGCGCCGCCAACCCCGCCATGGCCTGCTGGGAAGCGCCGGGAGCCTGGCGGTCGGCACCCTTCATCCTGCTGCCCCGCACCAGCCCGGCGCAGCCCGCGCGCCACGGCCTGCGCCCCTGCCCTTGACGTGGGGGGGGTCGATCTCGCATAAGGGTTCTTTGGGACGTGGGCCATGGTGTCCCCCTCAGCCCCGCTCGCCGCCCTGAGGGGCCGCG
This sequence comes from Synechococcus sp. BA-124 BA4, assembly GCF_034931165.1. Taxonomy (NCBI): domain Bacteria; kingdom Bacillati; phylum Cyanobacteriota; class Cyanophyceae; order Synechococcales; family Synechococcaceae; genus Synechococcus; species Synechococcus sp. BA-124 BA4. The sequence continues at coordinate 5,277 of NZ_JAYGIA010000110.1, forward strand.
ATCTGCTCTCCTCGGCCGACCTCGACGGTCCCCAGACCTTCGCCCTGCTGGAGCTGGCCCGCCAGCTGAAGAGCGGCGAGCGCCGCATCGACCTGGCCGGCCGGGTGCTGGGGCTGATCTTCTCCAAGGCCTCCACCCGCACCCGGGTGAGCTTCATCGTGGCGATGGCCCGGCTCGGCGGTCAGACGATCGACCTCAACCCGGCCGTCACCCAGGTGGGCCGGGGCGAGCCGATCGCCGACACGGCCCGGGTGCTGAGCCGCTACTGCGATGCCCTGGCGATCCGCACCTTCGCCCAGGAGGACCTGGTCGACTACGCCCACTGGGCCTCGATCCCGGTGATCAACGCCCTCACCGACCTGGAGCACCCCTGCCAGGCCCTGGCCGATGCCCTGACGATCCAGGAACGCTTCGGCCACGGCCCCGCCGACCTCCACGGCCTCACCCTGGCCTACGTGGGCGATGGCAACAACATGGCCCACTCGCTGATGCTCGTCGGCGCCCTGCTGGGGATGGACGTGCGCATCGGCAGCCCCGACGGCTTCGCCCCCAGCCCGGCGGTGGTGGAGCAGGCCCGGGCCCTCGCCGGCGGGCGGAGCGCGATCACCGTGCTGCAGGACCCGGTGGCGACGGCCCGGGGGGCCCATGTCCTGTATACCGATGTGTGGGCCTCCATGGGGCAGGAGGAGGAGCAGGCCCAGCGGGAGCAGGCCTTCAGCGGCTGGTGCCTCGACGAGGACCTGCTGGCCGAGGCCGATCCGCGGGCGATCGTGCTGCACTGTCTCCCCGCCCACCGGGGCGAGGAGATCAGCGCCGGGGTGATCGAGGGGGCCGCCAGCCGGGTGTTCGACCAGGCGGAGAACCGCCTGCACGTGCAGCAGGCCCTGCTCGCCACCCTGCTGGGGGGCGTCAGCGACTGAAGGCACCGGCAGCGGTCTCCGGGGGGCGGCGGCAGGCCCGGCTCTGGACAAACCGCCCACGGGATGGCAGAAAGGGAGTGGTTCATCCGTACTGCCCGTGGTCGCCACCCACCAGGAGCTCACCGAGGCCCAGCGGCAGCTCTACGACTGGCTCGCCGACTACATCGGCAGCCACCGCCACAGCCCCTCGATCCGCCAGATGATGGAGGCCATGGGCCTGCGGTCGCCGGCGCCGATCCAGAGCCGCCTGCGCCACCTGCAGCAGAAGGGCTGGATCACCTGGCAAGAGGGACAGGCACGCACCCTGCAGCTGCTGGGCGAGAGCCACCCCGGCATCCCGGTGCTCGGGGCCGTGGCCGCCGGTGGCCTGGTGGAAACCTTCGATGACGTCCAGGAGCACCTCGATCTGGCTCCGGTGCTCGACACCCGCGGCCTGTTCGCCCTCACCGTCAACGGCGACTCGATGGTGGACGCCCACATCGCCGATGGCGACGTGGTGCTGATGGAGCCCGTGGCCGACCCCTCCCGGCTGCGGGAGGGCACGATCGTGAGCGCCCTGGTGCCCGGCAGCGGCACCACCCTCAAGCACTTCCACCGCCAGGGGGCCCAGGTGCGGCTGGAGGCCGCCAACCCCGCCTACGCGCCGATCCTGGTGCCCGCCGACCAGGTGAGCGTGCAGGGCCGCCTGGTGGCGGTCTGGCGTCAGGTCTGAAGGGATGGGGCCCGCACCACCACGTTGTAAGCTCCTCAAGCACCGGGCAACCGGCGCACCAATGGGGCCATAGCTCAGCTGGTAGAGCACCTGCATGGCATGCAGGGGGTCAGCGGTTCGAATCCGCTTGGCTCCATCCCCTGAAAACCCCAGCCACTGCTGGGGTTTTCTTGTGTCTGGAGTTGAACCTCTGGGGCTGGGATCACGGGAGCCAGTGCAAAATCCAGTGCAAAATGCCCTCCATCGCCCTTTGCGGTGAGCACCGGACGAGGCCAGCCTGGGGGAAGTCGGTTCCAAGAACAAGGGTCGGGGTCGTCACCCCCCTGAGCTAGGTGGCCACCGCTCAGGCAACGGAAAACGCGCTGCTGGACCTCAAGCCCGGCGATGAGTTCAAGATCAAGCTGGAACGCAAGCAGATCTACCTGGTGCCAGTGGGTGGGGCAGACGAAGAGGAGTGAGGCTGGTGGCTGCGGTGCCGTCGCTCTCAGAGCTGGCGTCCCCAGCAGTGGTGTAATTCCCCCGGCACCCCCACCCCGGCGTATCCGGGGTGGGCCGCGCATCCCAGGCGGCTGGCCCAGCGGCTGGCGTTGCAAGGGGTGGGCAGGCCCGGCCCAATGGCGACTGCAACCTGGAGGAGGCTGCTCTAGCGAATCGTCAGGCGAACTTGCGGGGATAAGGGGTGTTCCCGGCCAGTTCAAGGTTGATCTCACGGCAAATGTTCAGCAAAGCGCCGGTCCCCATATCGGGACCGTTGGGGCCATCGATGAAGGCCTGGAATTCAACGTCGCTGATGCCATCACGCACTTCCCAGATGCAGAAGGCAGGTCCTTCAAGACCAGTGGGGTTGAAACAATGGTTGTAGTAGCCAGCTTCAAGATTGCGGGTTACTGCTTCGTCCCAGCCACCACCAGGGGCCAGGGCCTTTTGAACGGTCTCAAACCATTTCTGTGAGGTTCCGGCACGGAATTCGTGCTGAACATGAAAAAAGCGGGATGACATTGGTTGATACGGGATGGGGATGAATGGGAAAGCGGTGAATCAACCAGCGATGGTGACGCCTTCCTTGGTCACGATCTCGACCACCTTGGCCATGTCGTGAAGATCCTTTTCGTTGGCCTTCAGGCTCTTGAACACGGATTCGACACCGCCAGGCTGACCAACCATCACGTAGCGGCAGAAGTCGCCATTGGGTGTGGGAGCGTGAACGACACCAGCCTTGACCTGATAGCAACCACCCGTTCCCACAACGGTGGTTTCACAATTGATGTTGAGGTTGAGCTCCCCTTCCAGCACAAGATAGGTTTCATCCCAGGCGTGGGTGTGAGGGGGCTGGCCCACCCCACCGGGTGTTGCGAATTCGGCCACGCTGTATTTTCCGTCGGTCTGCTCGGTGGTGAGGCGCAGGGTGATGGAGTCCCCCAGCACATTGCACACTTCTGGTTCTTGGTTCAGCGGGCCGGGCACGTTGATCTTGTCGAAACTCACTCCTTTATAAAGGATTCGCTCGTTCAGCGCTGTATAGCACCGAACAAAAGCATCACCAGCACAATGCCTGCCTCGGGGGCCTCGAGTTTTACACCACGCAAAGGGACGCGGCCCTCTCAGATCGATGGAAGGGCTCGCAAGGCATCAGGAAGCCTCTGACTTTACCCTACCACAGGGCAGGAAGGTCGCCATCAACTGGACCCTTCACTGATCCAGAAGGCAGTTCGTTGAGCTATCTTGGCGGCGGACATCAGCAAACCAGCCACATGTCACAGTCAGCCCTGCACCATTCATTCGCCACCCACCTTCTCGAACGTGACTAGGACATCCGGGCGATCTAGGAATTGCTGGGTCATAGCGATGTCAAGACCACGATGATCTACACACATGTGTTGAATCAGGGCACTCTCGGCGAACGCAGCCAAGCAGACTTTCTGTAGCCTGAAGATCAGTTGATCCACGGACACGCCTAAAAATCTGACCAAGCTGCCCAAGATGTCGTGATCCGTTGGCCTGAAATTGATCTAGGGTTCTATCAAACAGGGGGCTAGGGTTTCATGAGGTTAGATGGCGGGCTTGAGAGAGGGTTCTCGGACCCGCCCAATTAGCGTTAGGCCAAGAAAGACAATCATGGGGATTTATAGATTACTCTTGGCTATCTTGGTTGCCATAAGCCATGCAGGGATTTCTTTTTATGACTACAATCCCGGCGTAGTGGCAGTGATTTCTTTTTATATTCTCAGTGGATATGTGATGAGCATGCTGATAGGGAAGTACTACAAGCGCCCATCTGTCGTCCCTACTTTCTACTTAGACAGGGCAGTAAGACTTTTCCCTCAATTTGTGTTCTACACGATACTTTCATCGATATTGATCTACTTTCTTAAACTTGATTCACCATTCTTAAATACGCTTAACATCTATAACTGGTGGCTGAACTTTCTAATGCTTCCACAGGCTTTCTACATGTTTTGGCCTGATGCTGGGTGGCTTGTAATTCCACAAAGTTGGTCGCTGGGGCTTGAAGTGACCTTCTACCTGGTTATTCCATGGATACTTATTTATTTCTCAAAACGGCAGGTTTACACATTAGCCTGTGCATCTTTCTGTATTTTTTTGGCAGCATATTTCGGTATAATTAACTCAGATTTCTATGGCTACCGACTTCTCCCAGGAACACTCTTTATGTTCATTGTTGGCTGGTCGTTTTTTCAAAATGATAGCGACTCAAGAAAATTCAGAATTATTGTGCTTTTCTCGGCAGGTGCGCTGTTACTAATCGCATTGCTCAATGAATCCCTTTATCAAATGCCATACAACAAAGAGGTTTTGGTCGGATTGATGATTGGGATTTTGGCTGTCAGTACTATCAGACGCTTCAGCTTTTCGAATCTCGATGAGTTTTTGGGAAATCTAAGTTAAGGGGTGGTTTTAAACCATATTCTTATCATTTGGCTCATGCAGAAATTTCTCGCGGCTGGGGAGGTGTTTGACATTTGGAATATCACGATACTTTTAATATCCTCTTGCGCACTAGCCTTTGGTTCTTTTCTATACATTGAACGTCCCGCCTTAAGATGGAGGCATGCCATAAGAAATGGGATCATGCAGAGAAAACCTAACCCGGCAGTCAATACGGACTCTGCGCGATAAAGCTGCGCAGAGTCCGTCACTTCTGAGTTAGGATGATCAATTTGCTCAGCTGAACGGGTCTGATTAACTCCCTCACAGTTGTTTGATTCACAATCCTAAGTGAGGCATCGAACGGTCCAGTTAGCGATCGGCGGCGGTCCCCCGCTCAATCAGGCAAGCCTGGCCCAGGTTGCTGGGGCGCCCTGCTTGATGTTTAGAGGGGGTCGCCGTCTAGGTCCAGGCCCGACGGGCTCAAGCCTTCGATGCCTCCGAGCAATCCACCCCACTCCTGCCGCACCTCGGCCACGGCCGCCCGCTGCTGATCGACCCCCAGGGGCGTCAACTCCCGGGCTTCGAACTCATCGGGGCCGCTCATACCAAAACCGCCGCATGTTCGATCCATAGGTCGCGCACCAGCAGCGCCAGGCTGCTGCCGAAGCACGGCACCAGCCCCGGCAAAGTCGCACCCATCACGGGCAAGTCCAGCAGGGCCGCGGCCATGGTGCGATGGGTGCGGAGCCAATCAGGCGGCAGCAGCTCCCCATCGGCCGCGGCGGGGGTCAAATGTGCCTCTTCGGTGCGAAGCCTGCGCCGACCCACTTGCCCATCAGGCTGAGCGCACCGACCGCCGCAGGCCAGCAGCGATCGGCGCAGGCTTGCTCGAAGACGTATTCAGCGTGTGCAAGTTTCTCGGCCAGGTAGTCGGGCCGTTCGATGTCCAGGCGCTGCCGTATGACCGCTGTGGCCTGCTTGTGGAGCTGGTCGTAGGTGTCGGGGCCGACCCCCCACTCCTCAAGGGCACGTCGTATCAGGGTTGCGCGGCTGGCGCCTTGGCTGATCCACTGAGCCAGTTCCTGCACCCGCATGGCGATCACCGCCTTTGATGCGCGCTTGCCGCAGACATCGCGGTGCAGGGGGCTGAGCCCTGCCGGCGGGTTCGAAGGGGGCAGCACACCGCTCATGGCCGACGGCGGGCGCGCCGTGCGCGCTGGGTACTGCGGGCGCTGCGGAGGCGCACCCGCGGATCGGGTGCGCTGGCCCGCAGGATCTGAGCGTTGAACAGATCACGGGTGAGCAGGGCGATGGCACCCCCCAGTAGGCCCACCATCGCCGGCAGGGCGTTGGTGCTGACGGGTGTGGCCCGCAGTTCATCGGCCAGCTGCTGGTGGGTGCTGAGCCAGGCGGTGGGCATCAGGCCCTGGTGATCGAGAAGCGGGTGGATCACAGGCGGGTGGCGGTGCGGGCAGTCGTGGGGCTCATTCTGCTGGTGCTGGGCTGGTGGCGCTGGAGCTGGCGGCCGCCAGTTCCAACTGGTGGCGGCCGCCGGGGCAGAGCGCTGGTGCTGGCCGATGGCCGGGGCGGGTGTTACACCCCCAGCCCCGATTCCCCCGAAACCCCTTGCGCTGCAACGGTGTTACACCTGTTCCACCCCTGATACACCATTTCGGGGCAGGTGTAACAGCTGAGAACCCTTGCTATCACTGGCTTTATACCCCCTAATGTTACACCGTTACACCTATCTGTATGAACAACCCCCCTGCGTAAGAGAGGTTTTTTTGCAGCGCGCAGTAGGGGGGGGTGCGCGCGCTCTCTCTTTCTTTTCTTCCTTCTATAGGGTGTGCGTATAAGCACAGAAAGGTGTAACGGTGTAACACCGCTGCGCCGCAACGGGTTTGGGGGTGCCCGGCCTGTTACACCCCCACCGTTACACCCCCCTGCGGCACCTCTCACCAGTTGCGCGCCGCGGCCAGGCGCTCCTCCCGCGGCCCCGCAATCACCTCCCACGGCACCAGCACCGCGCGCCGCGTCGTCGGGTCGGTGGCGAAGCGCATCGGCCGATCCTTCCCGGTGCTCTGCGCCCCAGGCAGGGCCAGCAGGTGCTGCCGGTGCCCGCCCTGTGCCCATGGCGTCCGCTCCAGTACCTCCATCAGCCCCGGTGAGCTGTTGGCGATGGCCAGCGATCCATCGATCGCCCCCTGCCCCACCAGCACCTTCACCCCGACGCGGCCCAGGGCGCGCTCCGCCGCGGCCGGTTCGATAAAGGCGCGCCCCTGACTGGCCGCCCCCTCCATCACCGCCGCCACCAGTTCCCCCAGCATCACCTCGCCTGATGGGAACCCTTCGCCGGCCCAGCGGGTCCGGTGGCCCAGGATCGCCTCCAGGCATTGCCGCGCTTCCTGCTGCGGGTCGTCGGTGGACTGGGCCGCCACACCCTCCCAGCCGATCGACACCAGCCAGGCTTTGGCGGCCTCCACCGTCAGCCGTTCGGTGCTGGTGAGCAGGTGCGCGCCGGCCAGCAGCGCGCCGTAGCAGTCGCCCGCCCTGCCGGTGTCGCCCAGCTGTTCGATCGCCGCGGCCATCGCGCGGATGTTGGCCCGCAGGGTGTGCAGGTTGCCCACCACCCGCCGCTCCAGCGCCTGCCCGACCTCTGGGGTGATGGTGGCGATCAGCTGCTGCTCCACCTTCTGCCATTCCTCTGCTGGCAGGTGCCGGCGGGTGGCCACCACCACCCGGCTGCGGTCGGCTTCGATCGGGATGGTGGCATTGATCCCCGACAGCATCACGCTGTAGCGAATCAGCTGCTCCAGGGCCTCGCCGTGGGTAGTCCCCCGCCCGCCAGCCAGCCCGTCATAGGAACACCGCAGCAGCCGCAGGTGGCCCGCCCGTAGGCGCCCGCCGCCGTCGCCCTGCTCCGATTCATCGATCAGCACCGGCAGCGAATCCCCCTTTGCCTGCTGGCGGATGGCCGCCTCGCTCACGTTGGATTTCAGATCCACCAGCCCGCCCAGCAGCGGCAGCACCACCCGCCGCGCCGTGGTGCTCTTGCCCTGGCCTGCTCCAGCGGTCAGCTGTAGGCCTGGGCGATGTTCGAGCGCGCCGCCGACGATGGCGCACACCGTCCAGCCCACCACCATCAGGCCCGCCAGTGGCTCCTGCCACCCCACCGCCTGCACCGCCGACAGGATGGCCGCGCCCTGCTGATCGCTCAGCACCGGCCCCCGCTCAATCGGTGGCAGCGGCATCCCCAGGGCGTAGGTGCAGCTGCTGTTCAGTTCCGCCAGGGGCACCGGCTGGCCGTCCACCAGCAGCCGGTCGCCCAGGTTCCACACCACCCGGTCGTTGTCGAGCCAGACCCCACGGCCCCGGATGTTCGCCGGGCGGAAGGTGGGGGAGGTGTTGGCCACTTCGATGAAGCTGCTGGCGGCATCCATCCAGCACACCCCTGGGCGATCGCCGCCGGCTGGGAAGGCAGCTGTCCACCAGTCGATGTCAGCCACCGCCAGCAGGCCCGACGATCCGCTGCCGGTTGGGGCCAGCAGGCAGCCCAGCTGGCCGGTGGCCTTGTGCTGGTAGTGGATCGCCTTCCTGGCCGGATCCCAGCCCTTCATCAGGAACGGCTGCCCCTTTAGCGCCTCCTCCGCCAGGGCCACCCGTTCGGCGGCGATCGTCGCGCTGCGGGCCGCGGCCTCCTCCTTCTCGGCTTCCTTCGCCGCCTTCTCGGCTGCCTTCGCCTGCCGGCGCTGCTCTGCTGCCTCCGCCTTCTCGGCGGCCTGCTGCTGCCGGTAGCTGGCAGCTGCGGCGCCCAGAATCCGGCCCGCTTCCCGGCGGCCCAGCTTGCCGTCGCCGCCGGCATCACCCAGCAGCTGCTCCAGCGCGCCGCGGCCTGCCTTCACCTCAGGATCGAACGCTGCCGCCTGAGCCCATTCCCCCGCCAGGGCGGTCAGCTGTGGCAGCAGGCCCGGCCAGCCGGCGCCGCTGGGCAGCGTGGCGATGGTCAGCTGCTTCGCCAGGGCCTCAGCCGTGGCCTGTAGCTCGGCCCAGCTGGTGGGGGGCTGTCCAGGATCCTGCGTACCTGGGGGCAGCGTCGGGTCCGCTCCGGTGGGGGTCGTCATGGCTGCGCCCCCTGGCGGGCCTGCCG
>NZ_JAYGIA010000111.1:0-13929 GCF_034931165.1 Synechococcus sp. BA-124 BA4
GCCCAGCAGGCATCAGCTCGGCTGCGTCGGCCGGGTCCGGGCGTCCCCGCCGTTTCGAAGCGCCTCCGGCCCCATCCGACGACTGGATCGACAGCCCCACCCGGGAGCCCGCCGCGGTGCCGTCGCTGACCGCCCCCGCGGCAGCAGCCCCCGTGCCCCGTCCCCTCAGGCCTGTCCGAGCCCCTGATCAGGAGCTGACGCTGGAGGCTGAGGGGGGCGAGCCCAGCGCCCTCGAGCAGTACGGCCGCGACCTCACCGCCGCCGCCCGCGCCGGTCTGCTCGATCCGGTGATCGGCCGCGACACCGAGATCCGCCGGCTGATCCAGGTGCTGTCCCGCCGCGGCAAGAACAATCCGGTGCTGATCGGTGAGCCCGGCGTCGGCAAGACGGCCATCGCCGAGCGGCTGGCCCAGCGCATTGTCAGCGGCGAAGTGCCCGACTCCCTCAAAGGCCTGCGCCTGATCGCCCTCGACCTCGGTGCCCTGATCGCCGGCGCCAAGTTCCGCGGTCAGTTCGAGGAACGGCTGCGCAGCGTGCTGGCCGAGGTGAAGGATCCGGAGGAGGGACGTGCCGCTGCGGCCGGCGATGGCGGTGTGGTGCTGTTCATCGATGAGCTGCACACCGTGGTGAGCGCCGACCGCTCCAGCGCCGATGCCGGCAGCATCCTCAAACCGGCCCTGGCCAGGGGTGAGCTGCGCTGCATCGGGGCCACCACCCCGGAGGACTACCGCCGCACGGTGGAGAAGGATCCCGCCCTCAACCGCCGCTTCCAGCAGGTGGTGATCCGTGAACCCAGCAAGGAGGTGAGCCTTGAGATCCTGCGGGGCCTCAAGGAGCGCTATGAGCTCCACCACGGCGTCACCATCACCGATGGGGCCCTGCAGGCAGCGGTGCGTCTGGCCGAGCGCTACATCGCCGACCGCTGCCTGCCCGACAAGGCGATCGATCTGATCGATGAGGCCGCCGCCCAGCTGCGCATGGAGGTCACCTCCAAGCCCCAGGTGGTGGAGGCCGCCGAACTCGACCTGCGCCGGATCGAGCTGGCCCTGCTGGGGGCGGAGGCCGCCTCCGAGGACGAGCGCGTGAACCTTCAGGATCAGCGTCGCATCGCCCTGGAGCGCCTGCAGGATCTACAGCGGCGCTGGCAGGCGGAGCGCGAGCAGCTGGCGGAGCTGAGAGAGCTGCTTCAGCAGGACGATGAGCTCCGCCTGGCGATCGCCGAGGCCGAGCGTGACGGCGAATTCGAGGAGGCGGCCCGCCTGCAGGTGGATCAGCTGCAGCTGGTGCAGCAGCGCCGCGCCGCCCTTGAGGAGGAGCTGCTCGACGATCAGCGCGGCGGTCTCTCCCTGCTGCGTGAGCAGGTGGATGAGGGCGACATCGCCGATGTGGTGGCCCGTTGGACCGGTATTCCGATCCAGCGTCTGCTGGCCGGGGAGCGACAGAAGCTGCTGGAGCTGGAGCAGCGGCTGGCGGAGCGGGTGATCGGCCAGCCCGAGGCGGTGGCAGCGGTGGCGGCCTCGATCCGGAGGGCCCGGGCCGGCATGCAGGATCCGCGCCGGCCCGTGGGCTCCTTCCTGTTCCTGGGCCCCACCGGCGTGGGCAAGACCGAGCTGGCCAAGGCCCTGGCCGCGGCCCTCTTTGATGAGGAGGACGCTCTGGTGCGGCTCGACATGAGCGAGTTCATGGAGCGCAACGCCGTGGCCCGCCTGGTGGGGGCTCCCCCCGGCTATGTGGGCTACGAGGAAGGAGGACAGCTCACCGAGGCCGTGCGCCGCCGTCCCTATGCGGTCTTGCTGCTCGATGAGGTGGAGAAGGCCCACCCCGAGGTGTTCAACCTGCTCCTGCAGGTGCTCGATGACGGACGCCTGACGGATTCCCAGGGCCGCACGGTTGATTTCCGCCACACCGTGGTGGTGATGACCAGCAACCTGGCCAGCCGGGCCATCCTCGAGAGTGCCCGCAGTGGCGACGACTCCGGCCTGGAGGCGGCGGTGGAGCGCGCCCTGGCCGGACAGTTCCGGCCTGAGTTCCTCAACCGCATCGACGAGGTGATCCGCTTCCGCCCCCTGGCGCCGAGTGACCTGCAACGCATCGTGCGCCTGCAGGTGGCGGAGCTCGCGGCGCTGCTGAAGGAGCAGCGGCTGGAGCTGGAGATCGATGAGGCCGTGGTGAGCCGCCTGGCGGAGCTGGGCTATGAGCCGGAATTCGGAGCCCGGCCCCTGCGCCGGGTGTTGCGCCGCCGCATCGAAAACCCCCTGGCCACCGAGTTGCTGGAGGACCACTTCCGCGCCGCCCGTGGTGTGCGCGTGTCTCTCGGCGATCCCAGCGGTCCCGGTGGTGCCGACACTTTGCGCTTCCTGCCCCTGGAGTGACCCCCTGAAAGGGTGTCCGGTAGGGTGTTCGTTTGCCGGTACGCCTCGCCGTCCGGTGCGCCCGCGCCCGTGGATTCTCCAAGCCGCACCACCACCTCCGACGACATCCCTGAGCAGGAGGTCAAGCCTGCCCAGCCAGCTGGTGTCGGGGGTTTCATCTCCTCCACCCTGGAGGAGCTGCGCAAGGTGGTGTGGCCCAGCCGTCAGCAGCTCTTCAGCGAGTCGGTGGCGGTGATCCTGATGGTGAGCCTCTCGGCCGCCACCATCGCCGCCGTCGATCGCTTTTTCAGCTGGGCGTCCACCCAGGTCTTCCCCTGAGGAGCCGGTGGCACCTCAACTTTCCCCTGTCCCGTTCGTTCTGAGCACCCACTCCTCCGTCCCCGTGTCCGAAGCCGATCTCGTCACCGCATCCAGCCTCGACGGCGCCCCTGAGGAGGACGCCGCCGCTGACGTGCTCGCCCTTGAACCCCCTGCCCCGGCGGAGCGGGAAGGCAAGCCGATGGTGGCCCGCTGGTACGCCGTGCAGGTGGCGTCCAGTTGTGAAAAGAAGGTGAAGGCCACTCTGGAGCAGCGAGCCATCACGCTGGGCGTCGACAGCCGCATCCTTGAGATCGAGATCCCCCAGACCCCGGCGGTGAAGCTCAAGAAGGACGGCAGTCGTCAGGCCGCCGAGGAGAAGGTCTTCCCCGGTTACGTGCTGGTGCGGATGATGCTCGATGAAGACACGATGATGGCGGTGCGGAGCACCCCGAACGTGATCAACTTCGTCGGCCAGGAGGAGCGCCGGTCCACCGGCCGGGCCCGCGGTCACATCAAGCCCAGGCCCCTCAGCCGCCAGGAGGTCGACCGGATCTTCAAGCGCGCCGCCGAGAAGAAGCCCGTCGTCAAGGTCGATCTGGCCGAGGGTGATCAGATTCTGGTCACGGCCGGCCCCTTCAAGGACTTCCAGGGCGAGGTGATCGAGGTGTCGGGCGAGCGCAGCAAGCTCAAGGCCCTGCTCTCGATCTTCGGCCGGGAAACCCCGGTCGAACTCGAATTCGCCCAGATCAGCAAGCAAAGCTGATGGTCACGGGGCCGCCTCCCTGCGGAGGGCGGCCCAACCCGGCGGCACCGTTTCGGCGCCGCCGCCCAACGCCTCGACCCAAGGGTCAGGCGATCCGCAGCGCTTCCCTCCGTAGACCAGCCGATGGCCAAAAAAGTCGTTGCCGTAATCAAGCTGGCGCTCAATGCCGGCAAAGCCAACCCCGCACCACCCGTGGGCCCTGCCCTCGGTCAGCATGGGGTCAACATCATGGCCTTCTGCAAGGAGTACAACGCCCGCACCCAGGACAAGGCCGGCTATGTGATCCCGGTGGAGATCTCGGTCTTCGAAGACCGCAGCTTCACCTTCATCACCAAGACTCCGCCGGCTTCGGTGCTGATCACCAAGGCCGCCGGGATCGATAAGGGTGCTGCCACCTCGGCCAAGGGCCGTGTGGGCGCCATCAGCCGTGCCCAGCTCCAGGAGATCGCCAGCACCAAGCTGCCCGACCTCAACTGCTCCAGCCTGGAGTCGGCCATGCGCATCATCGAAGGCACCGCCCGCAACATGGGCGTCGCCATCAGCGACTGAACCTGCAGGAGCCCGGCTCCGCCATTCCCGCTTCATCCACCGTTCACCCCACCCGGGGGAGACCCTCGCCGCCGCCCCAGGCCCAACAAGCCAAGGCCAAGCCCGGAGAGTCGCCTGAACCCCGCTGAAACCCATGCCCAAACAATCCAAGCGTTTCACCGCCCTGCTCGAGACGATCGAGGATCGCGAGTACACCCCGCTCGAGGCCCTCGAGCTGGTGAAGGCCAACGCCAACGCCAAGTTCGATGAAACGATCGAAGCCCATGCGCGGCTCGGCATCGATCCCAAGTACACCGACCAGCAGCTGCGCACCACCGTGGCTCTGCCCAAGGGCACCGGCCAGACCATCCGCATCGCCGTGATCGCCCGTGGCGAGAAGGTGGCCGAAGCCAAAGCCGCCGGCGCCGACCTCGCCGGTGATGACGAGCTGGTGGAGGCCATCGCCGGCGGTCAGATCGATTTCGACCTGCTGATCGCCACGCCGGACATGATGCCGAAGGTGGCCAAGCTGGGCCGGGTGCTCGGTCCACGCGGTCTGATGCCGAACCCGAAGGCCGGCACTGTGGCCACCGATCTGGCAGGAGCGATCAACGAATTCAAGGCGGGCAAGCTGGAATTCCGCGCCGATCGCACCGGCATCGTGCATGTGCGCTTCGGCAAGGCCAGCTTCTCGGTCGACGACCTGCTGCAGAACCTCAAGGCTCTGCAGGAAACCATCGATCGCCAGAAGCCCAGCGGTGCCAAGGGCCGCTACTGGCGGAGTCTCTACCTCACCTCCACCATGGGTCCGTCCGTCCCCGTCGACGTCACCGCCCTGCAGGACATCAAGTTGGAGGGCTGAGCCCAGTTGAGGCGGGGTGATCGTGCTCAAGCACCCCGCCGTGTAAACTCATTAATCGGGCACGCGCCCGGCCCAAGACAGCAGGTCAGTGCTGCGTCCTCAGGGTCACCCGCTTCGGTGGTGTGTCCAAGAAGATGCAGTCCAGGTAAATCCTGCCGAGGTGCACGCGACTTTTTCCGGTTCGGATTCTCCGGGCGGATCACCGTTCAGCGGCCTCGAGGCTTCCCTCCGGTTCACCCCGGCAGAGAAGTTGGCGGCCGCGTCCCGGCTTGTTCCCCCAACTCCGTACCAAACCCATGGGCCGCACGCTGGAGAGCAAGCAACAGATCATCGAAGAGCTCAAGGGGCTCCTCGGTGAGGCCGAAATGGCGCTGGTCCTTGATTACAAGGGCTTGTCCATCAAGGAGATGTCTGATCTGCGGACCCGTCTGCAGGCCAACAGCGGCATCTGCAAGGTGACCAAGAACACCTTGATGCGCCGCGCCATTGATGGCAACAGTGCCTGGTCGGAACTCGATTCCCTGCTCACCGGCACCAACGCGTTCGTCCTGATCAAGGGCGATGTCGGTGGTGCCGTCAAGGCCGTTCAGTCCTTCCAGAAGGACACCAAGAAGTCGGATGTGAAAGGAGGCCTTTACGAAGGCAAACTTCTTTCCCAGAACGACATCAAGGCCATTGCCGAGCTGCCCTCCAAGGAGGTGCTCATCGCCCAGATCGCCGGTGCGATCAATGCGGTGGCCACCAAGTTGGCCGTTGGCATCAACGAAGTTCCCTCCGGCCTCGCCCGGGCACTCAAGCAGCACGCCGAAAGCGGCGACGCCACCTGAGCCCAGCGAAATCACCCCCGGCTCCGCCGGTCCAAGACCACAGATCTGTTGCTGATTCTCAATCATGACCACAAAAACTGACGACATTCTCGAGTCGCTGAAGACTCTCTCTCTGCTGGAAGCCTCCGAGCTCGTCAAGCAGATCGAAGAGGCTTTCGGTGTGTCCGCCGCCGCTTCCGCCGGCGTCGTGATGGCCGCCGCTCCCGCAGCCGCCGCTGAGGCGGTTGAAGAGCAGACCGAGTTCGATGTGATCCTCGAAGGCTTCGACGCCGCCGCCAAGATCAAGGTGCTCAAGGCCGTCCGCGAGGCCACCGGCCTCGGCCTGGGCGAAGCCAAGGCCCTTGTCGAGGCGGCTCCCAAGGCCGTCAAGGAAGGCATCAGCAAGGACGAGGCCGAGGCACTCAAGAAGTCCATCGAGGAAGTGGGCGGCAAAGTCACCGTCAAGTGATCCCGCCCGGCGGAGGGTCCCCTCCTCCGCCGACTTCATCCTCCGCAGCCGGTCTCTCGGGGCCGGCTTTTTGCTGGGTTCAAACGGCCAAAAAAAAGCCCGCCGAAGGCAGGCCTTTGAGGTGGAACGATGCCGGGAGTCTGTCCTCGTTTCGACCCCGGGAGAGCGTTCTGCACTCCTCACACAAGACAACCATATGGCCTGGATCAGTTGGAAGCTCGCGGCGGGGGTCGCTGTGTCGACTGTCACTCCCGGAAGGGGATCACCTGCAGGGCGATCGGCCCACTCTCCAGTTCTCCACCTCTCGCCATGCTTCCCAGGACACGTCCAAGGCTCCCCGGCCCACCGCTGCTGATGGGCTGAACCGTCTCGCGGCTGCCCCCACCGGCCTGGGCGATCAGCTGCTCCAGGGGGGTGCTGGCGGCAAAATAGATGTGGTTGAGGGTTTGCTGGCCGAAGACGCGGCGATTCAGCTGCCAGTCGCTCTCGAGTTTGATCGGAACAAATCCCTCAGGGTCACGGCGGCTCACCTCCCCCCGTCCCACCAGCAGCAGGGTGGTGTCCGCCGGGCTCATGGCCTGCAGCTGCAGTTCGTCGCCCACCTGGCTGAGGCGAAGTCGGTAGCGGCTGGCCAGGTCCTGGTCCGCCACCCTCAGGGAGTAGGCGTTGCTGCCGGCGTAGCTGGTGCAGATTCCGCGGGAGTCGAAGCGATTCATCGAGGCCTCCACCAGGCCATCGGGCCGGGCCTGCCAGCAGGGCTGGCCGTTGGCCGTCTGCTCGATCAGCACCAGCGACCAGTCGGCGAAGCCGACCGGCTTGGCCAGCACCGCAAACTGCGACGCCTCCACCGGCTGGCTGTCGAACACTCCGGCGGCCTCAGCCAGGGGCGTTGTGACGGCCTGGAGCGTGGTGGCGGCCAGACCAGCCCCCGCGAGGGCCAGGTAGGTTCGCTGCATGGTGGATTTCCTGTGTTCCAACATCGTCGCCACGGTCTACGGCACCACTGTCTACCGAACATTGGCCGGATTGCCCAGTGGCTGCTGAGCCGGTGAGGGTGGTGGCCGCCGCCTGTGATGGCGCCTGCCGGGGTAATCCGGGCCCGGGAGGCTGGGGCTGCCTGCTGCGTTTCGAGGACGGCAGCGTGCGCGAGCTCGGTGGGGCCGCCGCGGCAACCACCAACAACCGCATGGAACTCACCGCTGCCCTGGCCCTGATGGAGGAGTTGCGCCAGCTGCCGCTTCACCCTGACCTGCGTCTGCGCACCGACAGCCGCTACCTGATCGATGGTCTGACCAAGTGGATGGCGGGCTGGAAGCGCAAGGGCTGGCGTACAGCCTCCGGCGGACCCGTGCTCAACCGCGACCTCTGGGAGGAACTGGACCGGGCACGCCTCCCTGGGGTGCGCCTGGTCCACGTCAAGGGGCACAGCGGTGATCCCGACAACGACCGCTGCGATGAGATCGCCGTGGCCTTCTCGCGCGGAGGCTCCCCTCCGCTGGCCACTGGACCCGGGTCCAGCGGCCAGCGGAACGCTCCTCAATCTGGAGCGGCTGAGGTGGATGGGCTGGAACAGCCGGCCCCTGCGGTCCTGGGCGAGCTGCTCACCCGTCTTGAAGTGGCCGACCGCCTGGCCAGCGGCGGTTATGCCCTGACAGCCGCCGAGCTGGCCCGCCTCGTGGAGCAGCCCCTGGCCCGTCTGCAGGAGCGGCAGGGTCCCTGGATCTGGCGCGACTGGCGGGTGAGTCCCGCCAGCGAAGGCCGCTGGCGGCTGGAGCGCGCCGAGCCCTCCCTGCAGGAGTCCCCATGATTTTGGAGCGACCAGAGCCTTCCTCCTCAGGCACCACCGCCGGCACCAGCACGGGCTCGCTCTACCGACGCTGGGTGGGTCCCCTGCTCGCCAGGGATGAGGGGGCCGATGCCGAGCAGCTCAGCAGTCTCACCCTCGCCGCCCTGGCCCAGGCCTCCCTGCGCCGCGACTGGCCCCTGGTGTCGGGCAGCCTGGCGGGCCTTGGGGCCGAGCTGCAACGTCGCGACCATCGCCTCGAGCAGACCCTGTTCGGTTGCCGCTTCGCCAATCCGGTGGGACTGGCTGCCGGCTTCGACAAGAACGCGGTGGCCGCAGGAATCTGGCACCTGTTCGGTTTCGGCTTCGCCGAGCTGGGCACGATCACCTGGCACCCCCAGCCCGGCAATCCACGGCCGCGGCTGTTCCGCCTGGCCCAGGAACGGGCTGCGCTCAACCGCATGGGCTTCAACAACGACGGTGCCCAGGCCGTCAAGCGCAACATCGAGCGCCAGCACCTGCCCCCGCCTGGCCAGAGGCCCGCGGTGCTGGGCCTCAATCTGGGCAAGTCGAGGATCACCTCCCTGGAGCTGGCCCCCGATGACTACGCCTCCTCCCTGGAGCTGCTCTCGCCCCTGGCCGACTACGTGGTCATCAATGTCAGTTCACCCAACACCCCCGGCCTTCGCGACCTGCAGGACGCTGTGCAGCTGAGGCGCCTGGTGGAGCGGCTGCGTCGCCTGTCGGCCTGCCCGCCGTTGCTGGTCAAGATCGCTCCCGACCTCGAAGACGACGCCATCGACACGATTGCCCGCCTGGCCTACGAGGAGGGCCTCGCCGGGGTGATCGCCGTGAACACCAGCGTCAACCGGCTGGGGCTGGAGAACCGTCGCCTGCCCCAGACCGGGAGGACCCTGGCGGAGGAGGCGGGGGGGCTGAGCGGCGCTCCCCTGCGCGGCCGGGCTCTGGAGGTGATCCGGCGCCTGCGGGCCACAGCCGGACCAGCCCTGCCGCTGATCGGTGTTGGCGGAATCGATTCCCCCGAGGCCGCCTGGGAACGGATCACGGCGGGAGCCTCATTGATTCAGGTTTATACAGGCTGGATTTACCAGGGGCCGGGCCTGGTGCCGGCGATTCTCGAGGGCCTCGGCGACCAGCTGGACCGCCATGGCTGCAGCCATCTGAGTGAGGTTGTGGGCAGCGGCCTGCCCTGGCGCTGAGCGCTGGCCCTGTCTCCCGATCGAGACGGGTCTGCAGGGGATGTGCGCAAACGGCGCGAGGCCGATACGCTGCATCGGGATTCCAGGACGTGACGATTGGTCCTTGCCGGCGTTCAGGAACAGCTTCAGCCTTTAACAGCCCGTCTTTTTCCTCGCCGGGTCTGGCTGGCACTCGAGGATGACGCGGTCACGGTGCTCACCACCAGGGGCCATGGCGAGCCTGTACAGCTGGGACTGCTGAGGCGGGTGCCCCTGCCGCGCGGGGCCTGCTCCGCCGGTGACCCTCTGCAGGTGATGGCCCTCGGCGACCTGATCGGCGATCTGCTGGTGGAACTGGGCCTGGTGGGCGCTGAAGTGCTGGCGGTGCTGCCCGCCGCCGCCTGTTCCTGGAGGGTGGTGGAGTGGCCCTTCGACGACTGGCCCGAGTCGGCGGATGAGGCCCTGCGCCAGATCGATCCCCCCCTGGGGCTTCCCTACGACCTCTCCCAGGCTTACGTCGGCCTGATGCCACTGGAGGGTGCAGGTCAGCAGGCCTCCGGTCACTGCTCCTCGCTGCTGGTGACTGTCCCGCGCCAGCGCGTGCTCAGCTGGATTGAAGTGTTCGACATCGCCGGGGTTGAGCTCGAGCGGCTCGAAGCCCCCCAGGTGTGTGAACTGCGGGCCCTGGCCTCCTTGCTGGAGGGGGGCGATCCCGGGCTTCTGGAGGCTCTGCTGGTGGTGGACGAGCGAGGAGGGCGGCTCACCTTGCTGCGCCGCGGCGTGCCTGAGTACGAGCGGCAGTGGACAGGGGCGATGGCCGAGGACGAGGTCGAGCGGTGCATCGCCTACTGGCGCGGGCTGGATCCCGCCGTGAACGGGGTTCGTCTCTGGCTGGCCGGCTCCAGCTCCGATCTGCCCCTGCTGGCCGGGACCCTGAGCCAAGGCCGCGAGTGGCCGATCGAGATCCTCGATCCTGTGGCGATGGGCTGGATGACCATGCCCCCTGACAGCGGCGATGAGGGCTCCCTGCCGGGTTGGTCCCTCACCAGCCTGTATGGGTTGATGCGGGCGGAGCTGGCCCGATGAGCCCAGTCCTTCCTGGTCTGGACCTGCTGCGGGAGCGCCGGCTGGAGCTGGGCCTCAGCGCCGAGCCGCCCAGACCGCCCGATGCCAGGCGACTGCTGATGATCGGCTCCGCCATCGGTGGCGCCATCGTGCTGGCCAGCGTGGGTGTCGCCATGGTGCTGAAGATCCAGGGACTGCTGCTGGAGCAGGAGCTCACCCGTCTGGCGCCGGTGAGAACCCAGGTGGAGACGATCGAAGCGGAACTCGCCGCTGACAAGGCTGGTCTGGAGCTCAAGAGCAAGGGCAATGCCGAGCTGGTGAACGGCCTGGTGGCGGTGCGATCAGGTTCGGCCCTGTTGACCGACCTGGCAGGCCGCACTCCGGTCGCCTTGCAGCTCACATCAGTGCAGGTGGGCAAGGATGATCTTCAGATCAAAGGCCGCACCGGTGATCCAGGAGCGTTCGAGCGGATCAACGCACTTGTTCTGCGCCTGAAATCCTCCCCGCTGATCGATCCGGCCAGCGTGAACCTTGGCCGTGCCATCCGCAACGACACCGACGCGAGCAAGCCCGGCAAGGGCCCTGAGAGCGGCCTGGTGGAGTTTGAAATCAGTGCGGCTTTCAGCCGTCCGCCGTCCAGTTCTGCCCGGTTGACTCAGCTGCAGGAGCTGGGTGCCGGGGGTATGGCCCGTCGCCTGGAGCTTCTGCAGAAGGAGGGCCTGCTGCGATGACCAATCTTCAGCAGGGCGCTCCGCCCCGGTCTCTCCTTCTGCGCAATGGTCTGCTGATCGGACTGCCGGTGGCGGCCGGGGTGCTGGTGGCGGGCCTGGTGGCCCTTCTGGGAGTGTTTCAACCCTGGAATCAGGTCCGCCGCAACCAGCTTCAGCTCGATGAACTGCGGGGCATGAGCGAGCGCTTGCCGTTGCTGCGTGCCCAGAGGGTGCGCCAGCTCGATCAGGTCAAGACGGTGGATGGACAGCGCTCCAGCCTGCTGAAGCTGATCGCCGGCAGTGGCCAGATCAGCACCTTCCTCGCCCAGCTCAACCGGGAGGCGACGGCCACCGGGGTTCAGCTCGATGTGTTTGAACCCGTGGAGGCACCTGCGGCTGGGGGCAAACCGGCCTCGGCCCCGGCACCTGGGGCTGCCAAGGACAAGGACGCCGCCCCCCCTTCCGATCCCCTTGAAGCCGATGGCCTGACCAGGACCACTCTCCTGCTGAGTGCCCGTGGCCGTTATCCGAACCTGCTGGTGTTCATGCGCAGGCTGGAGCGTCTCAGCCTGCTGGTCGCCCAGAGCGACCTCAACCTGGATCTCGAATCCATTCCCGCACAGGCTCAGCCAGTGGCCAACAGGCCTGGAGCTCAGCCCCAACGGGTCCCCCAGGTGGTGCTGAAGCTCAACCTTGCCCTCTACGGGGAGGGGCCGGCTGCCAGGCCAGGTGCCAGATCGGCCAGGGTTGCCCAGGCCTCACCACCAGCCGCCACCCCGCCAGCCGCCAATTCAGCGGCGGGAAGACCTCCGGCAGCCCCCCAGCCCACCGCACCACCTCCGGCCCCAGCCCAGTGAGGAGGGGGGCCACAGTCGCATTTGGTCATCTGGTGTTTACAGAACACGTCCCATAACATTCCGACGTGATGGATGCGTTGATGGCCCCAGCTGGTCTTGGATTCCGTGCCGGTCTATGGCTGGCCACCACCGGCAACCTGCTGGCAGCCTTACCTCTGACAGTGACTCCAGCTCCAGTGCAGGCCCAGGCGGCCATCCGCCAGGACGGCCTGCAGCTGAAGCTGCGTCGCCTGCCCGATGCCCTGGAGCTCGTGATCCAGGATGCGGGCACCGGCGTCGACCTTCGCCAGCAGATGCAGGGTCAGGTGTGGGTGGGTGAGCTGCGCACCGAGCAGATCCGGGGGCTCAAGGCCGGTCCCCAGTCGCTCTCGATGACCGATGCCGGCGTGGATTCCATCACCTTCGACGGCACCGGCACGGAATTCCAGCTGAAAGTCACGCCGATGCCGGGACGCAATCTGGGCACGCCGTTGGTGAGCAGCGATGGCCGAAATCTGACCGTGCGCTTCAACGCACCCCAGGTGCCGATGAGCCAGTCGGCCGGTGTGGATCTGCGGGCGCCGGCACGGGTGCCCACCTCGTCCTTTGTGCCTCCCCTGCGGCCCCGTGCCGTGGCACCCCCCTCCGGCGATATCGCCGTGGGCACGATGACGATCCGCAATCGCGGTTATCTCAGCCTTTACGGTCCGCCTGTGACGCTGACCACCCGCAGCGCCAATCCCCGCGATGTGCTGATGGTGCTGGCCCAGATGGGGGGGTATGGCTTTGCCTTCTCTGACCCCGCCTTGACGGCTGGTAGCAATCCCCAGGGCCCCAGGCCGAGCCTGTCTCCTGTGACCGTGGCCTTCCAGAGCGAGCCTTATGAACGGGCGTTCAACTTCGTTCTGCTCTCTTCCGGGCTGCAGGCCCGCAAGGAGGGCAACACGATCCTGGTGGGCTCCGACGTGCTGGGCAAGACGATCGGCCCACAGATGTCGAAGGTCTATCGACTCAACCAGGTGTCTCCCAACTCGGCAGCCGATTATCTGGCCAACCTCGGCGCCCAGGTCACCAAGACCAACACGATCACCACCGCTGTGTCCCAGGGCGTGCCGCTGGGGGCTCAGCCCGCCGGAACTGGCCTGACCGCCACCTCCCAGAGCACCACATCCACCCAGCAGACCGTGGAAGCCTTCGGGGCCTCATCCGGTCCACTGGTGGGGCTGCGCGCCACCACCGATCCACGCCTCGGCACGATCACGATCGTCGGAGAACCATCGCTGGTGGCGATCGGAGAGCAATATCTCAAGCAACTGGATCTGCGCCAGCGCCAGGTGGCGTTGTCCGTGAAGATCCTGGACGTGAATCTTACAAATACAAGCGATATAGATAACAGCTTTGCCTTCCGCTTCGGCAACAACTTCATCGTGAATGATGGGGGACGTTTGTTGGCGGCTTTCGGACGCAATCTGCCGCCAACGGCCAATGACTTCCGGCGGGGTGTCCCCAATAATCTGGAGGTCGAGCTGACCCCGGGAACCGGCACGACCCCTGGCACCATCACCACGACTGGTGACAACCTGCCAGGTCTTGTCGCCACTGGGGCAGCGGCACTCAATGGGGCGACCTCGACAGGCAGTTCCCTGGTGGACGGTATCCGCCGCAACCCCGGCCTGAACTACCCCGACAACCAGTTCTTCGACTTCCTTCAGGCTCAGATCGTCTCGGAGAACGCCAAGGTGCTGGCCAGCCCCACCTTGATTCTCAGTGAAAACCCGGAAACCATTTCAGGGGGTGCCGATATCGGTGCCGGGGGGCTTTCCGGTCAGGCCGGAGACACCTCAGGCCTGAGCGCGGCCACGATCGGTCGCACTCGGGCCAATGAATCCTTTGTGACGGTGGGCCGCCAGGTGGTGACGGCTTTTGACGTCACCAACACCGCCAATGTGGGCACCACCTGTGAACCCACCTTCAGCACCGCCGGCCTCACCTTCGGTGCCCGTGTCTCCAAGATCGACGACAATGGCTTCGTGACGTTCACCTTGTCCCCGGCCATCTCCGGGGTGGTGGATCGTCAGCCGGTTCCAGGCTGCGGCGATATCGACATCCGTACCCGTTCAGGGGCCGTGACGCAGCAGCGCAGCATTCCGCCCTTGATCACTGATCAACGAGCGACCACAGGCACCACGATCGATGACAGCCGATTCAGGGATTCGGCAACAGTGATGGCATCTCA
>NZ_JAYGIA010000112.1:0-13838 GCF_034931165.1 Synechococcus sp. BA-124 BA4
GGGCTATCCCTTCCATCCGCCCGGCAAGCCGCTGCACCCAGGCCGGAATCCGCTCCAGGCTGGCCTGGCCGAGGCCCAGCAGCGGGCCCGAGATTCCCTCGGCGTGGGGGGCCAGCATCCCGGCGGCCACGAACCCCGCCGCCTCACTGCGGCGCCGGCTGAGCACCTGCACCAGCTCTCCCCGGCGGGCCAGCTGGTGGGCCACCGCCAGACCGATCAGGCCGCCACCGAGGATCAGCACGGGGTCGCTCTGGACGCTCATGGGGCCGGCTCTGGGGTCCGCAGGGGATATTCAGCTTCGGCCATGGCCTCGCCCTGCGGCGGCGGCCGGACGGGGCCTGCTGCATAGGATCGCCCCAGGCGGGATGAAGGCCATGACCGGGGTGAGCGGAGAAGGGGGATGGGAGGCGGTGATCGGCCTCGAGACCCATGTGCAGCTGGGCACCGCCAGCAAGATCTTCACGGCGGCCTCCACCAGCTACGGCGACGATCCCAACACCCATATCGATCCGGTGGTGCTGGGGCTCCCAGGCACCCTGCCGGTGCTCAACGAGAAGGTGCTGGAGTATGCGGTGAAGGCGGCACTGGCCTTGAATCTGCAGGTGGCTGAGCACAGCAAGTTCGACCGCAAGCAGTATTTCTATCCCGATCTCCCCAAGAACTACCAGATCTCCCAATACGACGAGCCGATCGCGGAGAACGGCTGGATCGAGGTGGAGGTGGCCGAGAAGGGCAAGGACACCTACCTCAAGACGATCGGCATCGAGAGGCTGCACATGGAGGAAGACGCCGGCAAGCTGGTGCATGCCGGCAGCGATCGCCTCGCCGGCAGCACCCATTCGCTGGTGGATTACAACCGGGCCGGCGTGGCATTGGCCGAAATCGTGAGCAAGCCCGATCTGCGCACCGGCCGTGAGGCGGCGGAGTATGCCTCGGAGATCCGCCGGATCATGCGCTATCTGGGCGTGAGCGACGGCAACATGCAGGAGGGTTCCCTGCGCTGCGATGTGAACATCTCGGTGCGCCGTGGGCCGGATGAGCCGTTCGGTGTGAAGGTGGAGATCAAGAACATGAACTCCTTCTCGGCGATCCAGAAGGCCTGTGATTTCGAGATCGCCCGGCAGGTCAAGGCGATCGAGGCCGGTGAGCCGATTCGGCAGGAAACGCGCCTCTGGGACGAGAGCAAGCAGCTCACCAAGAGCATGCGCAGCAAGGAGGGGAGCAGCGATTACCGGTACTTCCCCGAACCGGATCTGGGCCCGATCGAGGTGACCGCAGAGCAGCGCGAGGGATGGCGCGCGGAGCTGCCCGAGTTGCCGGCGGCCAAGCGCCATCGCTACGCCGAGGAGCTCGGCCTCTCGATCTACGACGCCCGGGTTCTCACCGATGAACGCGCGATGGCCGAATACTTCGAAGCCGCCGTGGCCGCCGGAGCCGAGGCCAAGTCGGTCGCCAACTGGGTCACCGGCGACATCGCCGCCTATCTCAATGCCGGCAAGCTCTCGATCACCGAGCTGCCCCTGAAACCCGAGGAACTGGCGGAGCTGGTGGGCCTGATCGACGATGGCACGATCAGCGGCAAGATCGCCAAGGAGATCCTGCCGGAGCTGCTGGAGAAGGGCGGCTCCGCCAGGGCGATCGTGGCGGAGCGCGGCCTGGGCATGATCAGTGATCCCGCCGCCATCCAGGCGGTTGTGCAGGACCTGCTTGCCGCCCATCCGGCGGAGGTGGAGGCCTTCCGCGGCGGCAAGACCAAGCTTCAGGGCTTCTTCGTGGGCCAGCTGATGAAGCGCACCGGCGGCCGGGCCGACCCCAAGCTCGCCAATCGCATCCTCAGCGAGCAGCTGAAGGGCTGAGGTTTGAGTCGGAAATCCATGGCCAGCAGCTGGCTGTGGTGACTGATGGCCTGTGCACCAGACGCAGTCTTCGCAGCTTTCAACCTGCTGAGGAGCACCGGCTCGAAGTTGGCACTCTGCTCCTGGAGCTATCGAAAACCGCTGGTTGGGTGTGGAGAGCAGCTGTCACGACTGGGGGAGCTGCCAACGATCAGCCGCCAAGCGAGGTTCACGGCTGACACGAGCACTTGCCAGAGCATCAAAGGGCGGCATTGAGGCCTGAAAGTGATCACCAATGCTGAAATGGCCTCTGATCACCCGGTTACCCCAATGAGCGACCACAACGACCAGAAACTGTCTCCGCGGGAGATGATCCGGGCTCATGCGGGGATCGTTCTTCAGTTGGCCACGACCATCAGCGCCGTCGTCATCGCTGCATCACTGGTTCCCATCGCCCGGCAGGCGAAATTCTGGCAGGCCTGCCATGACACCTCCGTGAAGTGGCACGGTGTGTGGCATGTTGACAACATCACTGGCGATACGAAGGATGTGCATCAGGCCTGGGCGACACGCTTCTGCAATGGCGGCTCCCTCAGGCCCAGAGAGTGAACAAGAGTGCCACCAGGCTGGGAGGTAGCCGGGCTTTGATCGACAGAGATCTTCATTGAGCTTGCGCGCGCAAGGCCTGCTCAGGTCCCTGCTCTGCAGCGATGCCGCCCGGATCCTGCTGGGGATGCTGAAGCGAAGAGCGCACGGGATAACCTCGGAAGGCTGGAGATCAGGTTCAAGACGTGGACTGGCCGGACGTCATCCTTGTCAATGGACCGTCCAGTGCGGGCAAGTCCACCCTCTGTCGACGGCTGCAGGCGCGGATTGGCCACCCCTATCTCTGCCTCGGTTTCGACGACGTTCTCTTTTTCGCTGCCCCTCGCTATTACAGGGGGGCAGACACGCCCCGGCAGGGCGACACCGATCCGTTCACCGCCGAGGGCGTGCAGATGCATCGGGTGTCCGCAGAAGGGGAGCCACTGGATGTGCGGCCCGTGTTTGGACCCGTCTTCCAGCGCCTGATCGAGACCATGGCACCTGTTGTACGCACACTGGTGGATGGCGGCAACGCCGTGATTTTTGATCATGTCCTGCATGATCAGGGGATGATGGACAGCTGCACAGCCGCCTTCGCCGGACTGCGGGTGTTCAGCGTGGGCATCACCTGTGACCTGGCGATCCTCGAGGCACGGGAGCGGGCCCGCGGCGACCGCGTCCTTGGCCGGGCTCGTGGCCTGGCGGACGTGGTGCATGGCTTCTGCACCTATGACCTGACCGTGGATTCCGGGCAGCTGGGGCCTGAGGCCTGTGTGGATCGGGTGGTCTCTGCCCTGCATGGGGTCTGAACCTCCACGGCCTCCTTGACCCGCTCGGCCAATGAGGTGGCGGCCCCCTGGTTGTCGATGACCAGGTCGGCGAGCTGCCGCTTGCGCTCCAGAGGCCACTGGGTCGCCACTCGGGCGCGAGCCTCGGCCTCGCTGAGCCGGTCGCGGGCTATCAGCCGTTTCAGTTGCTGGCCCTCGTCGCAGTCCACCAGCCAGACCTCGCTGCACAGTCCCTCCAGCCCCGCCTCGAACAGAAGCGGGATCATCATCACCACCACGGGGGCCGCGGCCAGTCGAGCCAGATCGGCATCGAAGCGGGCTCGCACCAGCGGATGGATCAGTGCCTCCAGCCAGGCCCGCTCCGCCCCATCCGCGAAAACGATCCGCCCGAGAGCGGCGCGATCGATCCCTCCTGTCGCGTGGCGCACCCGGTCGCCGTACCGCTCCAACACGGCCTGCTCCCCTTGGCTGCAGGGGGCCAGGGCCTCCCGGGCGTAGCGGTCGGCATCCAGCACGGGCAACCCATGGCGCTCGGCGAGGAACCGCCCCACGCTGCTCTTGCCCGTGGCAATGCCGCCGGTGAGACCGATGCGGCGCTGCCCGCCACGCCAGCGGTGCCGGATCAGCATGGCTGGGAGCGGGGATTCGGTCCGGGGGTTGGTGGGGGCCATGGCATGGCGGCTCGGCAGGATGGCAGCACTCATCCTGCTGCCGTGACCCTCGCTGCCCTCTGGCACACCATCCCCGGTGGCCTCACCGCCCCCGATGGCTTCCTGGCGGCCGGGATCACGGCCGGTCTCAAGCCCTCTGGCAATCCCGACCTCTCCCTGCTGCTGGCGCCGGAGGGGGCCGTGTGCGCCGGTACCTTCACCACCTCGCTGGTGCGGGCCGCCTGCGTGGACCTCTGCGCCGAGCGACTGCAGGCCTTGGGCGGCCATGCCCGGGCGGTGCTGACCAATTCCGGCCAGGCCAATGCCTGCACCGGTGACCACGGCCTGATCGACAGCCTGCGAGCCACCCAGGCCCTTGCGGATCGGCTGGGGCTGGCGGCCGAGGAGGTGCTGATCTGCTCCACCGGTGTGATCGGCGTACCGATCCCGATGGACACTCTGCTGGCGGGACTCGAGCCCCTGGTGGAGGCTCTCAGCCTCGAGGGGGGCGACGCTGCTGCCACCGCGATCCTCACCACCGACCTGACCGACAAGCAGATCGCCCTGGAGGCTGATCTGGGCGGCCGGCGGGTGCGCCTCGGCGGCATGGCCAAAGGCTCGGGGATGATCCATCCCGACATGGCCACATTGCTCGGCTACCTCAGCTGCGATGCCGGTGTGCCGGCCGAGCTCTGGCAGGCCATGGTGCGGCGGGCGGTGGATCGCTCCTTCAACGCGATCACGGTGGACGGAGACACCAGCACCAACGACACGGTCCTGGCCTTTGCCGCCGGGGAACCCCTGAGCCCCGAGCACCTGGGCGCGCTGGAGGCCGGCCTGACGGCGGTGTCGCAGCACCTGGCCAGGGCGATCGCCCGCGACGGCGAGGGCGCCACCTGTCTGATCGAGGTGCAGGTGGAGGGAGCCCCGGATGATCCCGGTGCCCGGGCGATCGCCCGCACCATCTGCGGCTCCTCGCTGGTGAAGTGCGCCATCCATGGGCGTGACCCCAACTGGGGCCGGATCGTGGCGGCGGCGGGCCGCGCCGGCGTGGCCTTCGATCCCGGAGCGGTGGCCCTCTGGCTTGGCGAGCACCAGCTGATGGCCGCTGGGCAGCCCCTGGCCTTCGATCGTCCGGCGGCCTCCCGCTACATGGCCGATCGCGCCGCCGGCGCCTATCTCCACGACGACACGGTGGCCATCCGCCTGCTGGTGGGCTCCGGCCCGGGCACCGGCCTGGCCTGGGGCTGTGATCTCTCGGATCAATACGTGCGCATCAACGCCGACTACACCACCTGAAGGCTTGCGGCTGGAGGCAGGATGGAGACTTCCTCGAATCCAGCTCCCCCATGCCCGAGGCCGGAGCCCGGCGCCGATCCCGTCGATCCAGCCCGGAGGCGACAGCACCCCAGCCGCCGAAGCGCTGGGCACCCTGGGTGCTCCCCCTGGTTGCCGGTCTCGCCTTCGGCTCGGGCTACGGCATCACCGACCGCCTGCTGGCCCTGCAGGCCGGAGGGCCGCTGAAACTGGATCAGGGGTTTGATGTCAAGCCGTTCCCTGGCACCACGCTGGAAAGCCTGCGACTGCGTTATGGCGCCGACCGCGAGGAGCTGCGCGGTGATCTGGAGCTGATCGAACTGGAACGCCGGCAGCAGGAGGCCGCGGCCAAGGCCAAACGCGAGGCCAAGAAGACTGCCGAGCAGACGACGGCGGCTGGAGGCACCCAGGCTGGTGGCGCCCCGGACGGGCCCCTGACGGAGTCCTCCAGGGACACCGACTCCGCGGCTGACGCTCCGAGCCAGGAACCCGTCCCAGAGCCCGGCCCGCCCTCGCTTGACGTGCCGCCGCCACCGGCTCCCGAGCGCCAGCCCTGATCTGCCACAGTTTGCCCATAGCGGAAGGTCCCTTCGATGCATGCCCCCCAATCCCTGCTGCAGGCTGCGTTGAATCGGCTGGGGGCCCGTCTTGGCAGTGGCTTCGCCGATTCGGCAGCCAGCCTGGCCGTGCTGGCCCAGGAGGCCCCTGAGCGCCTCAGGCGCGAGCTGGAGCTGTTCTGGAGTGAAGTGGAGCAGGAGGCCCAGCGTCTCGAAACGGAGGCCAGCAGGGGCGGCACAGGCACCGAGGCCGGAGGAGGGGATGCCACCGCCACGGCTGCGGCCTGGGCTGCCGCACCTCCACAGGATCAGATCGATGATCTGCGAGCCCGGGTGGCGGCACTCTCGCGCCAGCTCGAGGACCAGGCTTGATGGACGCCTTGCGTCAACGGTGGCGGGGCTTCGCCCGCTCGCTGCGCATCTGGTGGACGGTGCTGCGCTTGCTGGGGGGGCTCTGGTGGGACGGGAAGGACTGGACCTACCGAGGCGGCTCCACACAGGAGCGGCGGGAGGCCAGGCAGCAACGCCGTGCCCGCTGGCTCACCGCTGAGTTGCTGGGGCTGGGCTCGGCCTTCATCAAGCTGGGTCAGTTGCTCTCCGCCCGTCCCGATGTTTTGCCGGCGGGCTACGTCGAGGAGCTCTCCCATCTGCAGGATCAGGTGCCCTCCTTCCCGTTCGCGGTGGTTCAGGCCCGGCTCGAGGAGGAGCTGGGAGGACGCTGCGCTGAGATCGTCGATCTCGAAGAGCGGCCTCTGGGCTCCGCCAGCCTCGCCCAGGTGCACCGGGCCAGCCTGCGCAGTGGCCGGCAGGTGGTCTTCAAGATCCAGCGGCCCGGGCTGGAGCGGTTGTTCCGGCTCGATCTGGAGGTGATGCAGCAGGTGGCGGCCGTGATGCAGCGCCATCCGCGCTGGGGTGAAGGCCGCGACTGGGTGTCGATCGCCCAGGAATGCCGCCGGGTGCTGTTGCGCGAACTGGATTTCCGCCTGGAGGCCGAACACGCGGCCCGCTTCCGTCAGCAGTTCCTCGACGATGCCGGCATCCGCATCCCCTCGGTGATCTGGGAGCTCAGCACCCGCCGGGTGCTCTGCCTGGATTTTCTGCCCGGCATCAAGATCACCGATCGCACGGCCCTTGTGGCGGCGGGCATCGATCCGGCGGCGGTGGCGGAGAAGGGGGCCGCCAGTTACCTGCAGCAGCTGGTGCGCTTCGGTTTCTTCCACGCCGATCCCCATCCCGGCAACCTGGCGGTGGCCGCCGATGGCTCTCTCATCTACTACGACTTCGGGATGATGGGCCAGCTGTCCCCGCGGCTGCGCAGCCGGCTGGGGCGGATGGTGCGGGCCGCGGCGGCGCGGGATGCCGCCGGCCTGGTGGAGGAGCTGCAGGGGGCGGGGGTGATCGCCAGGGAGGTGGATCCCGGCCCGGTGAGGCGACTGGTGCGGGTGATGCTCACCGAGGCGCTCACACCTCCCTTCTCCACGAACGTGATCGAGAAGCTCTCGGGCGACCTCTACGACCTGGTCTATGGCCAGCCGTTTCGGCTTCCGGCCGAGCTGATCTTCGTGATGCGGGCCCTCTCCACCTTCGAGGGGGTGGGCCGCAGCCTCGACCCCGGCTTTAGCCTGATGGCGATTGCCCGTCCTTATCTCCTCCCCCTGATGACCGCGAGCGGGAACGGCCCCAACGACTTCCTCGGTGAACTCAGCCGCCAGGCCGCTGAAGTGGGCAGCCGGGCCCTGGGCCTGCCCCGCCGCCTGGAGGACAGCCTCGTGCGCATCGAGCAGGGCGACCTGCAGGTGCAGATCCGCGCCGGGGAAACCGACCGGCTGCTGCGGCGGCTGGCTCTCGCTCAGCAGAGCACCAGCCAGTCGATCCTGCTGGGCGCCTGCGCCGTGGCGGCAGCGGTGCTCGGATCTGGGAGTCAGCCGTCCCTGGCCGCCATCCCCCTGGTGGCCGGGGTGCCGGTGGGGTTGAGCTGGGTCAAGCTCCAGGCTCGGCAGCGGCGGGATGCTCGCCTGGAGAAGCTGCCGGGAACGGGGAGCTGAGCGCTGTTCACCAACCCGTACGGGGTGGATGTTGGATCTGTGGATGTCAGTGGGTGGTGGAGGGGGTTCCCACGTCCTGGTTGCCCACATCCAGCTGTGCGCCTTCCGCTGCGGCAAAAAAGTCTGGAAGGAAGGTAGAACCGGCAAATGCCGTGCGGAGATTCTGGATCGAAGCATCGATCTTCGCATCGGTGCGTGTTGGGTCGTGATGGGTGAGCGCCACCTTGCGCACACCGGCCTGGCGGCAAACCTCGACCACGTACTCACCCACGCTGTGTCCCCAGCCTCTTTTCTGATCGAACTCCTTGGCGATGTACTGGGCGTCGTGAATGACCAGATCGGCGTCCTGCAGAAAGGCGATGTGGCGACGATCCTCCCGGCTGAAATCCTGAGATGAGGCGAAATCCCCTGTGCCATGGGGCTCATGATCACAAATGTAGACAACAACCGCACCGTCGGCTTCGATCCGATAGCCGAGGGTTGCTCCTGGATGGTTCAGAAACTGCGTCGATACCTTGGCGTCACCGATCATGTGCACGTCTTCGCGGAGCTCGTGAAAACGTATCGTCCCCCGGAGGGCGTCAAGGCTGATGGGGAAGAAAGGGGGTGACATCTGCAGCGTCAGCGCGTCCTGCAGGGAGAGGGCTCCAGGTCTGGGTGCATACACGTCCCACTCGCCGTCTGCTGCATAGAGAGGGGCGAAGAACGGCATTCCCTGAATATGATCCCAGTGCAGGTGGCTGATCAGGATGTGGCCACGTCGGGCGGAGGATTTCGTTGCCATCAGAGAGTTGCCGAGCTCTCTCACTCCGCTGCCACAGTCGAGAATCAGGAGCGTGCCGCCAGTGGTGCGTACCTCCACGCAAGTGGTGTTCCCTCCATAGCGAAGTGTCAGGGGACCGGGTGAAGGGATGGATCCTCTTGTCCCCCAGAATCGAACATGCATGTTCCTGCGATCCCCTCAAGTGGACTTCGGCTCATGCGGACTTTAGGGAAGTGTGTTGACGGTGGCCGATCGCCTCAGCGAGACAGGGTTCAGTCCCGGACCATGTCCTTCTCGATCGGCTTCAGGAGATCACGGGATCGCCGGCATGCGGTTGATGGCAACCTGGCGCTGGAACCTTCCGATTTCCAGTTCCAGCACCCCGGTGCTGATCCCCAGCGCTTCTGCGAGTGCACGGAGTTTGTGGTCTTCTTCGGCTTCGATCGTGCCATCGGCACAGGCCACCCGGAAGGCGGCAGCATGTTGGCTGTCATCTCGATGCTGCAACAGGAGAGGTAGAGGTCAAGCATCTTGTGGAGGTCGACATTCCGCGGCAGGCCCTTGCGCCCCTGCAGCAGATAGGCGATCGCAAAGTTGTTGTGCGCCGTTTTGCGCTCGGAGAGCATGGTTTCCTCACTGAAGCGGACCGTGGCCAGTCCGCCGCAGAGATCTGACCAGAGGTTCATGATCTCCTGGGTGATCTCCCGGGCACTCCTGTCCGGCCACCCGGAAGCGACGATCCCGGCGGTCATGATCGCACCGGCGGTCACGCAGGGATTGAAGGGGCGCATGTCCGGCAGCAGATCAAGCACATTGAACGGCCGCCCCGAGGGTTCAACACCAACGAACTGATGGGTGTACTCCGCTCCCTCGCGGGCGAGTGCATAGGCATAGGTGAGCGGTTTGGAGACGGACTGGATCGAGTGCTAGATCTCGACATCGCCGATCGGCATGCGCTGGCCATCAACCGTGCAGACCGCCACGCCCCACTTCTCAGGATCCGCATCCCGCAGGATCGGGATGTAATCGGCATTGGCGCCACCGTGGTCGCCAGCGACATGATTGTAGATCGTCTGAATATCACAGCAGAATTCCAGCCAGTCTGGGATGATGAGCTGGCGCACCAGGGCCCGTTTGACCATCATCAGCTCGGGTCCCACCAGGGTGCTGAAGGTGTCCAGATCAATGGAGCGGCCACCCAGTTCGGCCAGCCGGTTCATCGTGGTTCGCAGACGGAAATCGTCGGAGGAGATGCAGCTTTCGCTCAGGCGGGCATGAATCCTGGCGGCGTCGGTCGTGCCGTTCTCCGACACGCTCGCGAAAAGGGCCTGCATCCGATCCATGGGTGTGTCATGAGCCCAGCCAGGACGTTCTATCTCGTCGGCTCGCCCGCCGGCCGCAGGAGGCTGGCATCTGCTCGCAGTCGCGATCCACAGAGCGTCTCGAAGGCTCTGGGGACTCTGCGCTGGTCGGGTGGGGTCTAGACCAGGCCAGCCAGACTTCCGGAATCTGTTGTAGCGTCCCGAAGGGCCAGTTCAGTTGCAGCCCTGAACGGAGATGCGGTAGCTGAAGCCGAGAGCTCCGGGCTGACTGGAGGAGCCGACCCGGAAGTTCATGAGGCTGGTGCGCTTGCCCGGCACCGAGGCGAAGGGACCCCACATCTGTCCGGTGCCCTGGGGAGGGGTGAGGGTTTCATTGAAGAGCTGCAGGCTCGTCCTGTCGGTGAACCGCATGAAACCCTGCACGGGGTAACTGGCCTGGGGTCGGTGGAGGTGGCCGTGAAGAAGAAGCGATAGCTGGTGAAGGGCTGGTCGACGATGAAATCGGTGTTCCAGTTGTTGCGACCCAGCAGCCGTCCGCGCCCGATCCGTTTGCTCACCACCGGTTCGGAGCCGCCGATGGGCATCAGGAACGTGCATGTGGGAGCCGGCTGAGCCAGGGACGGTCCCCCTGCCATCACCCCCAGCGTCAGCACGGCGACGGCATGAGCCAGACGCACCGGGGTGGAACGGATCACGGCAGAGCCAACACGGGTGGCGGCGATCGTACGCCCCTGGAATCAACCGGCGGGGCCGCTGGTCAGGCTTTCCCCTGGGGTCCCCGTCCTTCGGCTCCGGCATAGAGCGCCTGGCTGCCCAGTTCGTCCTCGATGCGCAGCAGCCGGTTGTACTTGGCCACCCGCTCGCTGCGGCTGAGGGATCCCGTCTTGATCTGGCCGGCGCGGGTGGCCACCGCCAGGTCGGCGATGGTGGTGTCCTCGGTTTCGCCACTGCGGTGGCTGATCACGCTGGTGTAGCCGGCGCGGCCGGCCAGATCGATCGCCTGCAGGGTTTCCGTGAGGGAGCCGATCTGGTTCACCTTGATCAGGATCGAATTGGCGGTGCCGCTGTCAATGCCCCGCTGCAGACGGCTGGTGTTGGTCACGAACAGATCGTCGCCCACGAGCTGGAGCCGGCCGCCCATGCGCTCGGTCATCAGCGCCCAGCCCTCCCAGTCGTCTTCGGCGAGGCCATCCTCGATCGAGACGATCGGATAGCGGCTCACCAGCGCGTCCAGCTGATCCACCATCTCAGCGGAGCTGTAGCTGCCGCCGCCGAAGGCGTAGCGGCCGTCGGCATAGAACTCGGTGCTGGCTACATCGAGAGCCAGGGAAATCTCCTCCCCGGGCTTGTAGCCCGCCTTCTCGATCGCCGCCACCAGCAGGGCGCCGGCGGCGTCGTTGCTCTCCAGGTTGGGGGCAAAACCGCCCTCATCGCCCACGGCCGTTGAGAGGCCCTGCTTGCTCAGCAGCCCTTTGAGGGTGTGAAACACCTCGGTGCCCATGCGCAGGGCCTCACGGAAGCTGGGGGCGCCGTGCGGCACCAGCATGAATTCCTGGAAATCCAGGTTGTTGGCGGCGTGGGCTCCGCCGTTGATCACGTTCATCAGCGGCACCGGCAGCAGGGTGGCCATCGGTCCGCCCAGGTAGCGGTAGAGGGGAAGGCCCACCCCGTCGGCCGCTGCTCTCGCCACCGCCAGGCTCACGGCCAGGATGGCGTTGGCCCCCAGGGCCGATTTGTTGTCGCTGCCGTCGAGCTCGATCATCGCGGTGTCGACCGCCACCTGCTCAATGGCGGTGAGGCCGCAGAGCACCGGAGCGATCTTCTCCTCGATGTTCGCCACCGCCTGGAGCACCCCCTTGCCGGCGTAGCGGCTGCCGCCATCGCGCAGCTCATGGGCCTCATGGGCGCCGGTGCTGGCGCCGCTGGGCACGATGGCGTGGCCCTGGGCGCCCCCTTCCAGCCGCACTTCCGCCTCCACCGTGGGGGTGCCGCGGGAGTCGAGCACCTCCCGAGCCACGATGGAATCGATCACGAGGTCGAGGGAGTCGAACACGAAAACTGAAGGCGGTCAGGGCTTGGGGGGATCTTATGGGTCGCCCCGGGGCGCTCCGATGTCACGGTCGGTACCGACGGATCAGCTGTCCGGGTCGGAGGTGCCGCCAGACTGGTCTCCTCTGCTCCCCATCCCCTATGCGTCTGCTTCACACCATGCTCCGGGTGGGCGACCTGGAGCGCTCTCTGGCCTTCTACACCGAGGTGCTGGGCATGCGCCTGCTGCGCCGCAAGGATTACCCCGCTGGCCGTTTCACCCTGGCGTTCGTGGGCTATGGCGATGAGAGCGACACCACCGTGCTGGAGCTGACCCACAACTGGGACACCAGCTCCTACGCGATCGGTGATGGGTTCGGGCACATCGCGCTGGGGGTGGAGGACATCCACAGCACCTGTGAGGCCATCGCCGGCAAGGGAGGGCGGGTGGTTCGGCCGCCCGGGCCGATGAAGCACGGCAGCACGGTGATCGCCTTCGTGGAAGACCCCGACGGCTACAAGGTGGAGCTGATTCAGTTGTCGTCCAGCCCTGAGCGGGAGCGCCGCAACAGCATCGAAGGGGTGAGGCCGTAACGCTCCCGGAAGCTGGCGGAAAACGACGACATCTGGCGGAAGCCGTGGCGGGCCGCGATCTCCGCCACGCTCTCGTCCCCGCCGGCCTGGCGCAGATCATCGTGCACCGCACTCAGGCGCTGTTGTTTCACCCACTGCATCGGGGCGCAGCCGAAGCGGTGTTGAAAGAGGTAGTAGAGGTTGCGCCGGGAGTACGAGCTGCGACGACACAGCTCCGTGGGGGTCAGGGGGGCGTGCAGATGGGCCCGGATCCACTCGAGCAGCTCGTCGAAGTGGCGATCGCGGCTGGAGGGGCTCAGGCCCCGGCCGGCGCTGCCGGCCCCAGCGCCGCCCAGCACCAGATCAGGGCAGACCATCGCCGCCGCCAGCCTCAGGATCAGGTCTTCGATCTGCTCCTCCGCCATCCCACCGACGCTTCGGAGCAGGGAAGCGTCGGCCATCTGCAGGGCCAGGTGCAGATGGCGCAGCAGCTCAGCCTGCAGGGGGACGGCTGAGCCATCGATCAGGGCGGCCCGCTCGAAGCGCTGGCGCAGCTGGCGGCTGCTGAGCTGACCGGTGCCGATCACGGCCGCCGTCTCGGCCAGCCGGCGGCGATCGAGGCTGACCATCACCTCCTGGAAGGGGCCCGTGCTGGCCTCGAAGGCACAGCCGGGAAGGTAGGCGGCCATCGGGCCTGACATCAGCTCCAGGACCTCACCCT
Source organism: Synechococcus sp. BA-124 BA4 (assembly GCF_034931165.1). Classification (NCBI taxonomy): domain Bacteria; kingdom Bacillati; phylum Cyanobacteriota; class Cyanophyceae; order Synechococcales; family Synechococcaceae; genus Synechococcus; species Synechococcus sp. BA-124 BA4. The sequence goes on from NZ_JAYGIA010000112.1 coordinate 13,185, forward strand.
CCAGACGGATGTGGGCCTGTCCTGAGCAGGGCAGGACCAGCGTGGCGAAGCGGCTGTCATCGAAGGCCACCTCCAGGGGAGAGTGAATGCTGCAGGTGATCGGCAGGGCCCCCACGCTGGTGACACCGCTGCGGTGGAAGAAGGTTCCCGCCTCGGTGGGCCTGAACAGGGCGTTCAGGGGCAGGCTCTGGCTCACCCTCGCCTGCAGGGCCTCGAGATCCGCCACCTCGTGGGCCAGGGACTGGAAGTAGGTGAGGGCAGGGTTCTTGGTGGAGGCGGTCGCCATGGGGAGCCGGCAGCTCAGCAGCAATCCAGTCCAGTCTCCTGCCTTCAGGAGGGTGTGCCGTAGGCCACCTGGCAGACGGCGTTCACCAGTTGGGCCTGATCGGCGCTGGCGGGCGGCTGGCCGTTGAGCAGCCCTTCCTGGCAGTTCACGCCCCCGAAGAGGTTGGATTCGTCGGCAAAGCCGTAGCTGAAGCTGGCTCCCGCGCTGCCCACCGGCTCGACGGAGGCGTAGTTGAGCCGGTAGGGGCTCTGGGGCACCAGGATCTGGGTGGATTGCTGCGTGGCGGCCTCATTCACCAGGGCGGTGATGGTGCTGGCGCTGGCCAGGCCGGCCACGCCCCAGGCGGCGGCGCTGGCGCCCCACCACCC